>CANHIY010000081.1 GCA_947461175.1 Bacteriovoracaceae bacterium | reverse complement strand
TTTGGCAAAAAAACCCGGAGTCAAAAGAGTGGTACGTTTTTGAGCAATGTAACCACCCCCAATAGGTTCTGGAAAAAAATACGGAAGATCTGTATTAAAAGCACCGGTAAGTTTTCCATGCCTGGTCTTTAAGAAAGTTGTAGAAAGACCAAATCGGGGAGATTGCCACCTTAAGGCTTCAAAGTCCTCAGTCTCTTTGGCGTTATTTATCACCCACTGGGTTCGGATTTGAAAATCCAGGGCATAAACAGAAGTTAGGTTGTAACGGAGGGAGAAGTTATTGTTAAGGAGAAGACCATCATCCGAAGGCCTACCCAGAGCATTGGGGGTAAAGCTTTGTTCCTCATTGAAAATCCCAGGGCCATCAAAAAAGGACATATAGCTTAAGGAAAAATTTTTTCCAAAAGATGTGGGACTTAAGGGGTTAAGGGTGGAGTAGGTGCTCTGATTTTTTTGCGCGAGGAGGGAGCCTGAAATGGTGCACAAAACAGTAAAAACAAAAATCTTAAATGGGGACGTTTTCATGGAGTTTGGTATATCAAACAAAAAACAAGGAGGCAACCTTGGATTATGTGAATTGTGCGCAGACAAATGAGGATCTCATGAACTTTAAACTACTCGAAATAACTAAAAGTGAATTTTTCTGGTAAGTTTTAAGGTCTTAAAATCTTGTAACTGTCCCAGGGATCCATTCAGTTTGATAAGTCTCCGGGGTGAGGTAAGTTCCTAAAAATTTATTTTTCAAAATTGAAAATAAGTTATTTATATGAAGAATATCCTGAACTTAGATCATCCTCAGTTGTCTGCGCACAATTTAAAAAGAAGATGGTCCCACTGGATAGGTTTTAGAAGATACTCTCCTAAACCTTGAACCTCAAAACCGGTCATGAAAATCACCGGAATGGCCGAGAACATTTCAAGAGTCATGAGCTCACGCTGAAAATCAGGCCCAGACATATCCGGCATCATGACGTCGAGAAGAATGAGATCTGGTGTCTCATGATCTGAGAGTAATTGCCTGAGGGCCACGTCTGCTCCCTTGGCAGTTCTGACTTTAAAGCCTTTATCCAAAAGAAACTCACTCAAGGAGAGTCTAAAATCCTGGTCATCATCAACAATAAGAATTTTCTTTTTTCTTTGTGTTAGATCTAGTGGTGCAAATAATTCAAAGGGTCTTTTAATATTAAAATCCATTTGATTTTCCAACATGGTGCCCCCTAAAAAAAGGTATTTTCACTTATAACTTGTGGAAGAGAAAATCGTAAATTTAAGATGTTTTTAAGTCATCTATATCTGTCACACAGAGATTTAGAAACACTTAAGATGACAACATCAAGGCCCTGGAGAAAAGATGTCCTTCAATTTTTTGCCACGGGATAAAGGTGCCATTATGCTTTATTTTTCAGTCTTTTTTCTCACTCTCCTCTCCACAAATTCCTCGTTCTCCCAGTCCCCATCCTCGGAAAAAATTCTCTCCGTTCATTACGGTACAACAAAAGAGGATGCCCTCATCTTCTATCACAATGGCAGAGTGGCCCACATCCCGGCGGCAAAAAAGCACTTATTAACTACTTCTTTGTCTAAAAAACAAAAAACATTTCTCACCTCCCAACCCTTATCCTCTCCAGAGAATTTGGAACAATATTCCCCTTCCATTTTAGAGAGTCCTCAAGAAGCAGAAAAACTTTTTCAGAACATGAGGCCTGATTTTAATGAAAAATCCCAATGCTACAACCGGGCCCATATTTGGGCCTATGAATGGAGAACGGAAAAAAATCTCTTCACATCCAAGGCCTGGCTTTTTTTTACTCCACAGTACATACGAAAATATAAATTTGACTGGTGGTTTCACGTCGCACCTTATGTGCACGTCATAAGTAACAACCTCGTAAAAGAGCGTTTGATGGATAAAAAGTATGCCAGATCACCTCTAAAACTAAAGGAGTGGACCGATATCTTCATAAAAGATAAATCTCATTGTCCGGTTGTGAATGAATATTCTGAGTACGCAGATTATCCAGAGTCCTCACCTTGTTTTGTGATGAAATCAAGCATGTACTACTACCGTCCTCTGGATCTTGAAGAAAGAGAGTTAAAGGAGAAAACAAAAGAAAGATGGCTTGGGTCAGAAGTCATTGAGGCGTACCTCGATGGATTTAGTATAGTTTATTAAAGGATTAAGATGAGACTCTTTTTTTTATTCCTCCTCATGGCCCTGTATCTTTGGTCCTGTGGAAATAAAAGCTCCAGAATATCCGATAAGAAAATTGATACCGATAAAATAACATCTTTTGAGGATGGAATTTATCAGGCGATTTTAAAACCCATGAACATCTCCCATACAGGTCCCATAAACGCATCAATTAATATTCTAAAATCCAATGATGAGTTAAGATTTCATATGAGATTTAGGGGTCTTTCACCTGAAGTGATTCATCCACAAAACATCCATTCAGGTTTTCGTTGTCCAGATGATTCAGATGATCTTAATCAAGATGGTTATATTGATGTCTCTGAAGGAAGGAGAGTCTATAAAGAAATCCTCATCCCTTTGGATGATGAGCTTAAATCACAGCGGGTGGGTTCTGGAATTTTCCCCATTTCAAATCACTTCGGACAATACTTATGGTCCAGATCAACTTCACTTAAGAATCTTTTAAATGACCTTTATGATGAAGATATTCATGCCTTTGATGAAATCATAAAATTAAAGTTTAATGAAACTTTTAAACTTAAGGATAAGGTTATTGTCATTAGTGGGATGGAGGCCAACCATCCCTTCCCGGAAAGTGTAGAACTGCCAACGAAGTATAATCCTCATCAATCATTTCCAATTGCCTGCGGTATGATAAAAAAACTTACTCACGTTCCTGGAAGGATAGACAACGACCAGACAGATTTTCCCCTACCAGATGGGGAGTACAACAGAAGGGTGACAGAAAAAGATGACGGAGCTGACTTTGAGCGCACTCAACCAGATGGGGTTCAGGACTATGGGAACTTCCTCTAAGAGGTTTAAGAAGACCCTTCATGAATTTCACCCGGACCAATTACATGAATACCGGGTTCTGCTCGTAGCCCGGCCTTTAAGGCAACTTGAGAAACCTTCAAGGCGTCAATGGGTCTTAACCCAGGTGTTAACAACGTTTGAGGTAAGAGGTCCAAAAGTTTATTGGTTAAAACTTCCTTTATCCTCACCCCCTCTCTCTCACCCTTGAGTGGACCTGGTCTAAGGATATTGATGGAGTGAAAAGGGAGGGAGGCAATTTTATTCTCAAGCTCTCCCTTCATCCGAAGATAGAAAAATGGGGACTTCGGATCAGCATTTACACTAGATATAAGAACATAGGTTTTTACACCATTGAGGACCGCAGATTCAGAAACCTTAAGCTGATAGTCATGGTCAACAAGATACTGCTTTTCTTTTGACCCGGCCGCTTTCAAAGTGGTTCCCAGGGCAGAAAATAAAACGTCGCCCTTAAGTTTATCCTTCCACAAATCAATCTTCTCAAAGTCCACCAGATGAACTTTGACTTTAGGGTGAGTCATACCCAAATCCCGACGGGTAAAAACCTCAACCTGTGTCACAAGTGAATGTTCTGCAAGAAGTTTAGTGAGTCCTCCTCCGACTAAACCTGTTGCTCCGATGATGATAACCTTCATGGTTAAAGAATAAATTGAATCATGATGGACGTCAAAAATGAATTCATCAGTTTTTTTACTGGCCCCGCATTTGCTTCTTTTTCCATCTCGACTCTGGTTTGAACATCATCTATTGGCCCAAAACAAAGGAGATTCAATGAAGCATATTTTAAAAACAAGGAAGCTTCTTCCTGTCGTGATTGGAACCTGCATGATGACCATTTTATGCTCCTGTGGAAGTGATGATGATAATGGAAGCTCTCGGGTTGAGGAGGAGCAGGAACAGGAGGGGGAGTATAAAGTGGTCCTCTCACCGCTTAATGGCGATTTAACGGGAGTCCCTTCTGGTGCGGGAGAATTTTCAATCACGGGTGATGATTTTAGGGCCGTCATGAATGTGAGCATGGCGTCGGGGACTGGGCACATTCAGTTGATCACCACCGGGAGTGCTTGTCCCGACAATACCTCCGATACCAATGGAGATGGGGTGATTGATGTTGTGGAGGCGATTAATGTCACAGGGGCCGCCTTGATTCCTCTGGACAGAGACCTCTCTTCCCAAAGCGCAGGGGGATTTTTTCCAGAGGGAGCAAACTACAATTATGACGAGTCTGTATCCTACTCATTAATGCTGTCGGATTTAAAATTACCTGACAGTGATGAGAGTGACATCTTTGTTAAACTTGGAGCTGATGAAGATTTAAATCTTGAGGGAAGAACGGTTCTGGTTCACGGAATTCCTGATTCACAAGAATTACCCCAAACAGTTTCAGGAGCGGCAGACCTCAGTGCCCAGGCGACACTCCCCATCCTATGCGGTGTGATCACCAGGGCCGTGAATTCAGAAGTAGAGGATTCAGAAATGGCTGAGTAGTTACTATTTTTTAAAATTGGGCCTGGGCACCCACTATGAAATTTCTCCCAGGTAGTGGGGCCAGCTCTTTAAGTGTTGAGACGTGATTTCTTGCCTCCACATCAAAAATATTTCTCACCCGCACAAATAAATCCAATGAATAAAGATTTCCCACGAGCTTATAAGTAGAGCCCAGATTGGTATGGATGTAATCGTCAGTTCTCCTCTCTTCTGGTGCCACCTTGGTTTGATGGGCCACATACATGGACTCTATATCCATGGACCATTGATCTTTTTCAAACTCAAACCCAACGGTGAATCTTCCGGGAGAAATTCGCGGTAAGTTATTTCCATCCTTGGTATTTTTTGCTCTCACATAATCAAATTTATTAATAAGACTTAAGGTCCCTTTCTTACCCCTAAGGAGTCCTTTTTTATGGTCAAGATCAACTCCATAAAAGAGTGCATGGACTTGTTCATAGAGATATTCTGGAACTCCGGAAACATCTCCTCCAGTGGGGTTTAAAGAGATGTAATTTTCAAACACCTGGGAGTAAACACTCGTGGTGAAGTGATGATCATCAGTGCTTTTCTTAAAGGTGACCTCAAGGGCCGAAGCCTTTTCTTTTTTCAGACCTGAATCCCCCACCTCAAACGTACCCGTGGCAACGTGCTCACCATTGGAGTAAAGTTCCTGAAAAGTCGGGGCCCTCTCTGTATAGGAGAGGCTTGTTTCCAGAGTGTTTTTTTTACTAAAATCATAACAGTGACCAAGAGAAGCATTATACCCAAGGAAGCCTTTTTTATCCGATGAACCAAACTCTTCTGAACTTTGTTTATGAATAAAATGGTCTTCGATTCTTCCTCCAAAGCGCAGAGCATTTTTTCCAAGAGATAACTGCTGAAAAGAGAAAGCTGACAGCTTCCTGTTATCCGATGAAGGAAGAAAGGCCTCCTCCCCGTCAGCACTAAAAGAAAAAATCTGGGTGTGAATCCCACTCACTCCGTTCCAGTCTCCGTTTTTGTTCAGGGCCTCGATCCTGGTCTCATTTCCCTTGTTTTTAAATCTTGTCCCCGTGGCCCCTCCCTCAAGTTCTGAATGGAAATAATCAGATTGGGCAGATTTCATTTTCCATTTTCTGATCTTTCCGGACTCTGGTCTGTACTCCGAATGAAACTCAAATCGGTTCTGAGTCATATCTATAGAAACTTCCTCATCGGCCACTGTTCCGTAGAGAGTATTGAAGTGATTATAAGACAATCCTAAGTGTCCTCTGTTAAAAATTCTTGAAACCCCCAGGGCGACGTTGTCTTGTTTGTTAAAGCTATTGGGGATCTCATCCTTTGGTTCAGGAGAAGAAGGATTGGTAGACCTGAATTTTCTACTGTGGGCATATCCCGGGACACTCACATCCCCGAGGTTTCTGGTGGAGCCATCAAAATGAAAGACCCAATTATTTTTTCCGTAGTTTAGATGGGCCCCGGAACTAAGTCCCTGGTTAACACTCTCCCCCATGAAGAGAAACTTTGAAAAAAATCCTTCCTCAAATTCATAATGGATCCTATTGGTGAGTAAATTCACAACTCCCCCAACGGCAGATGATCCATAAAGAAGACTCATGGGACCTCGAACAATCTCAACTTGGTCAATCGTTAAGGTATCCACCGGGATGGCGTGGTCCAGGCTCTGAGTGGAAGCATCCAGAGTTCCCAAACCATTTTGAAGAACTCTGATCCTGTCTCCATCAAGGCCTCTGATCACAGGTCTAGAGGCATTAGGTCCAAAACTTGTACTCTGAACCCCCGCCTCAGTTCCCAAGGTTTCACCAATTGTGGTCTGCCTTTTTTTCATGAGCTCAGGACCCTTTAACTTCGTCACACTTGGAACAAAGTCTATAAGCCCTTGGGTCTCCTCACGTTCAATAACATCAATACTTTCTAATTTTTCTTCATGGGCAAAAAGAGGGGCACAAATGACAAATAAAAAGAAGATAAAAGTTTTCATAGGTTCCTAAAATTTCATTTTTTAAAAAAAGTAGCCTATTTTAAAGATTCATCCCTTCTTGTAAAGCTCACATTAAAGGCCCTAGGGTAAGAAAAATTTATCATGTTTGAAGGATTTTGATCTCTTGGGTAATGCGGCATGCTAAAAAGACCCTATGAAATTTCTTCCACTTTTGTTCATCTCCCTGATGGTGCCTGGGTTATCCTGGTCCCAAAACGCGACAGTTAACAATCTTGTGAACTATTTCTCCTCCCATTGCCGGACTCAAGGAGAGTGGACACGGGCGGCCCTCGCCGACTCCATGGCATTAATGGAAACCCTTAAAAGTATTTCCCAGGACCAGGACTGCAGAAGTGTGTCCGGGGCCATTTCTCAGTTAGGAATTCTTAACCAGCAGTTATCAAACCTTGAAAAAACCAATGAAACTCAAACTAAAATTTCCCTCCTCGATGCTCAGGAGCAGGAACTTTTAGTTCAAATTTCAAACACCACAGACACAACAACTTTAAGTGCCCTGAATGAAACCTTAAGAAACCTCCAGCTCTCCCGGGCGGGAGTCATTGGGGTAGAGAGGGCCCAATCTGAACTCATGGGTGCAGACAAGGCGAGGATTCTTTCTTCGGTGGTGCAAATTGCGAACTCGGCTTTCATGCAGGTAACTAGTAACCAAAAATGTCTTCAGAAAAATCCTGGAATACTCAACACTGCCTCCTCCATTATTTCATCCGTAGGGGCCACCACTGCCCTTATTAATCCGGCCCTAGGTCTGGGACTTACTGCGGCCTCTTCATTTCTGGGTGAGACTATTGAGAACGCGAGAAAATACCGCAACACCCGTTTTATAAGAAAAATTTCCGACAACTCCATGGCCCTTGAGGGTTACAAGTGCGCCCTTGAAACCATGTCTGAGCGCTGGTGCCAGATGAAAGACGCTGAGGCCTTTCTTCTTTTTAAGGCCGAACAACGCCGTCACCCGAATCTAAGAACTGGATTAGGAACCGCCATCAGGCTCAATGACAGAGAGATTCCTGTTTTAATTGAGTGGCTGAATAAAATCAGAAGTGGAGTCACCCCTACCACCACCTCTGATGCCCAAAGGCAGAGTGCTGTGTTCACTCGAGAAACCTATGTGCGGTCCATGGAGGCCACGGGTCTTGGGCTCATTGAGGAAAACAGAAAAATCTATAACAGCTACACAGAACTTAATGAACGGTGGAACTTTTTAAGAAGTGTGATCCTCTCCCTTCTTCCACCAACAAATGTTGGGTTCAAAAATCCCTTCTATGATGTCTTCACTCCAGGGTACGGACCCTTCTTTCTTATTGGTTTACCCGATAACAATGACATCCGAAACCCTCAGGGACAGTATTTTGGAATAGATTCCTGGAGTAAACCAGATGGCATCAATCCTACCCTAGATCTGGTGAAAGAAAAATTTATCGAGTGGGTCTACCGATCACGGAACCGAGTGAACCAGGAACTCAACCAGGTTCTCCAACCCGATGCTTTGCAAACTTTATCCAGCGCCTACGACCGGTCAGGGAACCGGTGGAAAATTTCTCCCATGGATAGCCTTGCTCGGTTAATAGAGTTTCTTCAAAATCATCCCCCACGACAAAGGGATGAAGCCTTTAGAAAACTCTACAACAATACACTCTCCAAGCTAAAAGACATCTATGATGTGACAGAGATTTCCATCTTTGACCAGGGCCTTAAGTCCATTGACTTTAGTAACCCAAATGTGGAGAGGATTTATGAACTCGCTCAGCTGCGCTACGGGACAGTGGTCATGGAGGCAAGGCTTGATATGATCGTGAGGCTCTCTCTTCTTGAGTACATCGAAACTTCTGTTCCCCAGGATCAAATTCTTATTGCACAACTTCTTGCCGCAGAAAGATTCACAGAAACAATTTCCAAGATGAGTGGCACAGAAAATCTGGCACTCATCCGGGCCGACATTAACCGAGCAAAACCTGTTACGATTTCAAACCTGAATGCCTTTATCGAGATCTTTGGAGAGAATATAAACCAAACACTAAAAAGGCTTTACCAGGAAGAGAAATCCTCCACCGGATCAGTTTCACTTTCTAAAAAATATGCCCGGACAGAGCTGTGTTTTCTTCTCCTGGCCGTTCCTGATCTGGATAAAAAAATAGATACCAAATACTGCGAAGGCCTTAAACTAGATCCTCCCATTCAGGGTGGACCTCTTTCCATTGAAATTACCTCTGATACTTTCAAGCTAGACCTTAATGACAGAGCATGTGAGTACAGAGAATTTATGAGAAAGAGTAAAATTTATGAGACTTGGGGAGTAAAATAAGTAAAATAAATCCATGAAAAAAAATTTCTGGTCTTTACTTAACCCCTTGGACATCGTCGACATTATTGCACCTGCGTCCCAATCTTCACCAGAAAAACTTAGCGATGGGGTTCAGTGGCTGAAGTCTATTGGTCTTCATCCAAGAGTTCCAAAAGACATCTTAAAAACTGACCTTTATTTTGCGGCACGATTAGAAACTCAAATCGAACATTTGAAAGAGGCCATTTACTCTGACTCTAAGGCCATCTGGTGTCTTCGAGGTGGGTACGGCAGTATGAGGTTAATCCCTCACCTGAAAAAATTAAAACCGCCCAAGCATCCCAAACTCTTTATTGGTTTTAGTGACATCACCTCTCTTCATCTTTTTTTTACACAACACTGGAACTGGCCCGTTATCCACGGAAGAATGATTGGTCAGATGCACCCGGATCTATCCTCCACTCCTGACCGAAAACTTATGACAGAGATCATTTTTGGAAAAAAAAAGGAGCACACCTTTAAACGGCTAAAACCACTTAATGACTCGGCCAGAGAAAACAAGTCCATTCAAGGCATGATCACTGGTGGAAATTTAAGAATCATGCAGTCCTCACTTAAAACGTCCTGGGAAGTGGAGGCCAAAGGAAAAATTCTCTTCATCGAAGATATCGGTGAGAGGGGTTACAGCATAGACCGTATGCTGGAGCAAATGATCCAAGCGGGTATCATCAATCATGGACTTAAAGCGGTTATTTTTGGTGACTTCACACAGTGCCAAGAAAAGGATGGGAAGGATTACACCCAAAAGGCACTGGAGCGGTTTTCTCAAAAAGTTTCCTACCCAGTTCTCAAAGGACTCCCCGCCGGACATGGGGAAGACATAAACTACCCCATTCCGTTTCATACCAAGTGTTTATTAAAATTAGGAACGCATGGGGAACTTATTTGCTCCTATGGTGGGCATCATACATCGTAAAACCTAGGAACTTTTTTCTCACCAAGTATTTTACGAGGTTTTACGGTCAGGTTAAATTTTTTGGTCCCAGTGGATAAGATGAATTTTGCTGCCTCTGAGGGTGAATCTGTGAAATAAATTGTTTTCGTGTCTTCCGGATTTATGGTCCTGGTCTCCACTAATCTTTCTTCAATGAGTTCTCTCAATGGTTCCCAATATTCTTTTCCCATGAGAACCACCGGAAAATCTCTCATCTTCTTGGTTTGAATTAACGTGAGAATCCCAAAGAGCTCATCCAAGGTACCAAAGCCCCCAGGTAGTGCCACAAATCCGTAGGAGTATTTGGCGAGCATAAATTTTCTTACCATAAAATATTTGAACTCCATCCAGACATCCAAATACTTGTTTGGGTGCTGTTCCTTGGGGAGAGTGATGTTACACCCCAGGGAGGTTCCAGACATGGATTTGGCCCCTCTGTTGGCGGCCTCCATAATCCCAGGCCCACCACCAGTCATTACGGCAAATCCCTTGTAGGTGAGTTCCTGTCCCAACTCAAAGGCAAGCTTGTAGTAAATGTGGTCCTCAGAAAATCGGGCGGAACCAAAAACGGTGACACAAGGACCTACGAAATGAAACTTTCGAAAGCCTTTAATCATTTCAAAAAAAACACTAAAAGCATGCCTTGTTTCGAAGGTACGGGTTTTAGGCCCCTCAAGAAAGATCCTCTCTTCCTCATTTCGTGAAAGAGCTCCCCACTGAGACAAATTAGAGGCCTTAAATTCTTCTCTCATGTGATGTCCTGTTTTGAGCTCACTATAAGTGATCCCTTTAGGTGGAGTGGGGTCTTAATTTGAGAGGCAAATTTCAACAAAAAATGGTCCAAATTCTGTCGTAAATGGAACAATTACAATGGGTCCCTTGGTTAGTCCGGAAAGAGTATGATCTTTTCCAGTAACAACTGAAGGTATGGCGGTTTTAATACCATAACCTTTTTCGTTCAGGGTAACTTTCGCCTGGCCAAAAATCATATTGGTCAGTTCTCCGGCACCATCAACAATATCATTATCAATTTTGGTGTACTCTTCACCCAGCATGTTGGAGATAATTTTTAAAAAAACCTTTTCTGGAAAAGTAATCACCACTGAACCGTTGAAGCTATCTGAGACAATCCCAATTACGCCGGAAATGTCACCTTGAATAAATTCCTGAGGTTTTTTCACATAAACTTGTCCAGCCTCTGTTTTTATCTGGGCCTGGACTTTAAGTGTGTTGATAGTAGCAGCTAAAAAAGGATTGATAAAATCTGTATCAAGAGTTCGTTTGGGAAGGAGACCTGTTTCATTCATGGCCTCTTTAAGATCCTTGGCAAAACGAAAAGTGGTATCGAGACCTTCTTTTTTTAAATAACTAAGTAAGGAGGAACTAACGCTTATAAGTTTTAAAAATTTATTTTCTTTTTTAGCATTCAAATGGACTCTAAGAAGAGTTCTTAACCACTCTCTAGGAATGATCCCCACAGAGTCACAGTCAACAATCACAAACTTTTGAGAAGACACAGCACTGATCTGTGCATCTAAGTCTTTAACTGAAAGTGTTTCAATTTTTTTATCAAGTTTAACCACCACATAGCCATCAAATTTTTCTATGGCATAACCTAATTCTATTCCCGTACTCATCTTATTAAGCCGATTTTCGGGCAAGAATTTTTTTATGAGTCAGTTCAAGCTTTGCCTTAAGACCTTCTTTACTAAAGGGCTTTACGACATATTGATCAACTCCACTTTTTATGGCCTCAGAAACTTGTCCTTGCTCGGCCTCGGCAGTAACGAGAAGAAAAGGCGTCTTAGAAAGATTCTGATCGGCCCTGACTTTTTTTAGAAGTTCAAGCCCTGTGCAGTTGGGCATGTTCCAATCAGAAATAATAAGTCCAATATGTCCAAGTTGCACTCTCGCCCAGGCCTCATTACCATCCTGAGCTTCCGTAATATCGGTGAAGCCAAGTTCCCTTAAAATTTTTGTGACAATTTTTCGCATTGTTAACATATCGTCAACAACCAGAACTTTTGTTTTTGGATCAAACATAACTTCTCCTTCAATCAGGCAATATTCTTTTTCACCATGATATTTTTTTTATAAAATGACACCCCATCGACTAGCTCTACATGTAAATTATCATTAATCCCCACCAGAGTTTCTCCTGCCCCCAAAACTAAGGCCCCTTGATTTTCAAGTTGTTTTGAGAGATTTTCAATCACCATTTTCTTCATCTCAACCTTTTGATAAATAAGCACGTTGCGAAGAAGAATAATGTGGAAAGTGTCATAAACAGAAGAGCGGATGAGATTATTGTAGCTAAATTTTATCTTTGAGTGCAAGAGAGAATTTACCTTCCATTGGTCTCCTTCTTTGGTAAAGTACTTCGCTTTCCTTTCCGGTGAAAGCCCCCTTGAGGTTTCAAATTCAGTATAGAGGCCAGACTTACTCTTCTTTATCGCCTTATCCGAAATATCAGTGGCGAGGATGCTAAAATTGGGAATTTTCCCTTTTGCAAATAAATCATCAAGTATCATAGCAACACTTAAAGCTTCTTGTCCGGTACTAGAAGCAGCGGACCAAACCCTGATTTCAGGCAGGTCAACATAAACAAGAAGATCAACTAAAAATTTCTCCAAAGAGGTAAAGCATTTTGGATCGCGAAAAAAAAGTGTTTCATTATTGGTTGATGTATCAAGAAGTTTCTGTTTTAAAGACAAACTTACATTGGATGACTGAAAGAGTTTTGCCAATTCATCAATTGAAGAAATATTTTCCGTTCGGCAGATTTCTTCAAGCCTCATCTTCAACTGATAATCATTATTACCCTCATAAATGATGCCCGTTTCTCTTTCAATGTAACCTGCAAAATAAGCAACTGGGTTAAGAAGCATTGCTGGTTCTCCTTACTCTGGCCACTGCAAGAGTTTTAAATGCTAAATCTTGTGGGGTTCCTGTATAATCAAAGTACCCTCCTTCAAAAACAGCTCCAGGCATACCAAACACCACACAAGACTCTTCATTTTGGATAAGCACTGCTCCTCTTTTTTCCTTAATCGCCATGGCCCCTTCAAAGCCATCTCGCCCCATGCCGGTTAAGACAATACCCAACGTGTTCTTTCCATACAATTGTGAAGCTGACTCGAAAAGAAAATCCGCACAGGGCCGGAC
>CANHIY010000080.1 GCA_947461175.1 Bacteriovoracaceae bacterium | reverse complement strand
TTAGGATTGATTTTAAAGGTTAAGCACTTCTTTCTTTAATCGCTTGATCCAAATCCCAAGTAGATTGAAAATTCATCCAAAGCTTCGGAGATGTTCCTAAAGCCTCAGATAATTCTAAAGCTGAATCCGCAGTGATTCCACGTTTACCCTTTATAAGTTCATTTAGCTTTGCTTTGGTCCACCCAACTTTCTTAGCAAACGCGGCTTGAGACATCTTCATCGGTTCAAGGAATTCTTCTAAGATTATTTCGCCAGGGTGGAAGGGGTTTTTTGGTTGTTTCATATATTTCTCCTAGTGGTAATCTTCAACGGAGACATCTTTGGTATTGCCTTGTTCCCATTTAAAAACAATTCTCCACTGATGATTAATGCGTATCGATTGAAATCCATTACGATCACCCTTGAGGGCGTCCAGTCGTTTTCCAGGAGGAACCTTAAGATCATTTAACTCTGCGGCTTCATGAATGTACTGGAGCTTTCTTCTGGCAGTCCGACAGATTAGACTAGGAAGGGATTTTAGCTTTAAAGACTGGCCCCTTATTGAGCTCATTTAATGACCGCCCAAGTGATTTTTCTCAATACCCTTTATGCTCCAAGTGATGCCGAAAAAAAAAGGCTAGAAAACCTTCAAAAGGAACTTCAAATTTATCACGCCGAGATTGCCTATATTTCCAGGGAATGGAACAACTTTCAAAAATTCATCTACAAAGAACAGTCCCACCACACAATCAGAAGAAGTTGGAAGCTGGTTAAGATGAAAAATGATTAACGAGTCTTTTCTTTTTGCTTTTTGAGCTTTTCCAAGAGTGAATCAATCGCCGCTTGGACGCCTCCAAAGTTTTTAATTAAAAGCTCCTTTTCCGATGGTTCAAGTCGAACTGTATTATTTAATCTTGGCAACAAGCCTTTTCTTGGTCGTGCCATTTAAGCCTCTCTGTTTACATAAAGCTTGTTATCAGTGGAGTTGGTTTAATTCTTGAGAAAAATTACAACCACTCACTATGCCACCTCTGAAGAAGATGCCTTGGCGCAGAACTCGCTCTCCTCTCTGAGAGCATTGGTAATTGATTCACTTGATAATAGGCCAGATTCTTCAAGATCAAAAAGAATATTAAAAAGAGTTGTTGCAACATATTCTTTTGCTTTAGTCTTTCCTATTCTTGAAGCAGTTTCCCTGTAAATTATCTCAATGTATTTTGAATCCATAAAACCCCTCCGAATTATTGATCTTTATCGGTCAAAAGGGAGGCAGGATTTAACCGCCATCCCTTAATTTTATTAGTTGTTCCTTTAACTGCCTTAGGTCTAAAAGTTTCGCTAAGTTTTGTTCTTTTTTTGCTTTTTCTATTTCGATATTTAGTTCTTGAATCCATTTTGTAAGGTAAAAGTATTTCATTTTTTCCTCATTGATGGTTTCATTATACACCGAATCGCATTGCGAAACTGAAAAATCAGGACTTCCCATAGTTATAAATATTTGTGCGACTTTTTAAAATATGCTAAAAACTTCAATAATTTCGTATGTTTGTAGAAAACAGGACTGGTTCAAGTCCAGTCCTGGGTACCATTTAAACAATTATTTTTTAATCCAAACTTTCCCTAAGAAGCAATCTTGTTCAAGTCGATTTCTGGAAAAATTTCTTTGACCTTAAGAATCGTCTTGAGAGTCGGATTGTTTTCGCCCGATTCGAGTCTTTGGTAAGGAAGAAGTTTCATGCCCAATTCATCGGCAATTTCCTGCTGAGTTTTACCTCTTTGAATACGATACTTTTTGATTATAATTGAAAGCTTTTGATACGGAGTAAGGAAACTGAGCGAATCAAAGTTATCAATGAGATTCTCAATAGAGTAGCCGATGATGGCATCGTTCTTATTGGCCCTGAATTCACCTATCTGATCATTGTCTTCAAAAGGTATAAGGTAGTTTTCCTCTTTCTTGAAAAAAATCTCAACATAGTCCAAATCCTTGTCATAGTAGATGTACATTTTAGACTCCTTCCTTATAAATAATTTTACCATTTTTCATTCGAGTCGTTGTATGGGCGGTCGACATAAAATTTCCATCAGAGCAACATTTCAGGACTACACAAAAGAATCTGTCTTTGGTTTTTAAAACATAATAAAGATGGGCCAACGAATGGGATGAGCTTTTTCTAACTTCCATTGGTGCCATTAAACATTGAGTAATAAATTGTTCACTTGCTTCCGGATGTCTGGATTGAATATGCTCTTCCTGTTCAACAGTTAGGTAGCAGTCTTCATTATTATAATTTTTAAAGACCTTCATGTAAAACCTTACTACATTTATGTAGTAAGTCAAGGTTACCATTTCTAGTTCGTGAATTTAAGCTGATACTCGTGGGCTAAAAGATGAAAAATCAATACCTGGGGGATGCTTTCAATAATACTGGTTCGAAAGTTGGCCACTAAGGGGCACCATTAAAACAATTACTTTTTAATCCTATAGACGCTAATTTAAAATTAAATTCAATTCAATGGGTTACCTATTGAGTTTCTAGTTCGAGAACTTCTTTTTGATACTTTATCCGCATTTTTAAAATCTGAATAAGTGTATCGGTATGGTACTTCTTCTCTGCTTATTACTAAAACTTGTTTACTGTAATACCGTAATGCAATAATATAACTTGAGAGAGAGGTTTTGTGATTAAAGAATTTGGTAACAAAGTTGCTTTTGACTTATTTCATACTGGTAAAACGAAGAAGTTACCGTTTGATCTTTGGAAAAGGGCGCTTTTTTTATTAGATATTATGGACGCTGTCTCTTCTTTAGCTGAACTTCAGCGAAAGGGATTCCCTCCATCACTAAGACTACATAAGTTAAAAGGCGACAGGAAAAATGGTTTTGCCATAGATATTAATAAAATCAGTGGGTGGCGAATTACATTTGTTTTTAGAGACAGCGATTTTTATGACGTCAAAATCGAAAACTATCATTAAATGACGGAGAGTTTATGAAACTAAAAAGACAACATGTGGAAAGACGACCAAGTCATCCGGGAGAAATCCTTAAGACTCTTTGGTTAGATGAATTAGGTATGACTCAGTTAGAGTTTGCTAAAAAGTTAAGTGAGACTACGGGTGGAAAAGTAAAGGTTTCTACATTGCAAACGAAGCTAAGTGAAATTATTAATGGTAAGCGCGCCATGAGTGCAGATTTTGCAGTTCTCTTGGGACAAGTTTTGGACACCTCTCCTCGAATGTGGATGAATCTTCAGGTGAATCTTGATATCTGGGAAGCTGAAAGTGATGCAGCTTAAAAACATGAGCTTGATTAAACGTCCTCGCACATTTAAAATGGCTCCTCCAGGGACAAAGAAAGGCGGAAGGTTAAACGGCAACATTAAATAGAATGCAACCCTTTTTCACATGACTTTATCAACAACATCATCTGGCATGACCACATCTTTAAGATTTGGGTTGCCCATTACTGCATAGGCCATATCTGTGTCCATACTAATTGCAAATAGAAAATCAGTGGCATCAAGTGCATTTAAGATCATGGCATCTGAAAATCCTGTTCCCATGTCAGTACATAAATCAATTGCCTCTTACCAAGTAATTTTCCTTTTGAAAAATTCCTTTACATCATCTTTATAGGAACTCAGGTAATTAACGTTGAGTTTATTAAGAGCTTTGTACTCTTCATGGAGTTGTCTTTTTAAATACTTCTCACAAAGAAATTTCCAAAGCGCCATTCCTGCTTGGCCAGAAGAACAAAAAGACTTTCTAATTTTCTTTATTTCTCCATCCGTAAAAATGGGGTCAGCACCTTGATTCTTCTCTCTTAATTCTAAATTTCCAGAATGAAAACGAATAACAGAACGCTTATTATTAGGAAGTTTAATTTTTGTCTCTGGAGCAATTGCAGTGCAAAGTCCTTCGGTTAAAAGAATTCTTCTGTAAAACTCCAAAAACTCTTGGGTTGTATTCACTGTTGTAAAAAGTTTTATCCCGCGAGCAGTTATTTTTGATTTTATAAAATCATCCAAACGGGTATGAAACTTTTTTGGCTCATGGCCTAGGGTGATAATGATGTTTGCATCAAGTATTGTTCCCTCAGCTTTAATTCCTCTTGAAACAAGATCGTTAGAATAATTATCAAATTCAGGAAAAACGTACAACTTTTCCCATGTCTTCCTTTAAATATTGATCGAAGGATATTGGTCATCAGATCTTTTCACTGCAATTCCAGGTTCTGAATCATTCTGATTTTCTTCAATCTCTGCTTCACGAGCAAGATCATTGATGCGTTTAATATCTTCATCTGTGAGAGTGATTTTTCTCGCTTCATCAGTTCCACGAATAAAAGCATCAACATCACTTGGTGTAGTTTGTTTTAGTGTCATAAAAAGCCTCCCTGGAGCCGTTATTACTCTAGGTATCCTAACACGCCTTAATCATTTTTAAGGTGTTGATATTATGAGGATTTGGGTGTTACCCAAAATAAACTAGGAAAATTACCTTAAATAGCGTGCAACTTCACACTGGTGCGAAAGAAGATGTGGACTTAATGGAAAAAGCTTTCGATAAGATCGCTGCGACTTTGGAAGACAATGAGATTGTATGTATCTTCCCGGAAGGCAAAATCACTCACGATGGGAAGATGTCCCCGTTTCGACCGGACATTGAAAAAATTATCGCTCGCAATCCTGTTCCGGTTATTCCGATGGCCATCAAAGGTCTCTGGGGAAGTTTTTTTAGTCGTAAATATGGTGCTGCCGCTACGAAGTATAAAGTTATCCCGAAGCGATGGTTTTCAAAAGTAGATTTACTCATCCATCCGGCCTGGGCCCCGCAAAAAGCATGTGCGGCTGGTGCAAAGACCTGTGGGGTGTTTCTTGGCAAATTACACTACGTACTTTGATGGAAGCTAGGGCATGGGTGGAGATCAGGCCAAAAGAGCATTCAATGCTATTATGGAAATGAAAAAAATCGATGTTGCAGTTATAGATGCCGCTCAACGGGGATGGTTTTAAAACACGTAATGGCGAAGCAATCTGGCACCTTTTAGACCTTATTAGGAATGCGTCGGTAGATAAACCCGCCAGCATAAATCATTCCGCCCATTGCTACCAAAGAAATGATTCTTTCAAGAGGTGATAGATTACTGAAATTGAAGAAAACGAAACGACCGATTGCAAAAAATATTACTGGCAAGGCAGCTGAAGCCAAAGCTTTATCTGTTTTACTCAAGGCCATAATTAAACATCCAAAAGCATAAGCAACACAAAGCGGTCCGATCCAAGTCTCTCCAATCAAATCTTTAAGTCGAACGATTGATAAGACGATCATAACATTTGCAGCAGTAATCAAAAATTGTGTAGGGGTGAATTTATAACCAATCAGCATCGCCACACCGTAGGCAAAACCAAATCCCAAAATATAATTACCCGGCATACCTTCTGGATTTTTAAAAATAATAAACGCGCTATAGCCAATCAACAGGATCGAAAGTGCCAGCGTTCCCTTCATTGCCCGGCTGGTGACAATCTTGTTTAGTAGTCCTAACAGAATCATCAAGCCTAATCCAAAAAACAATTTACCAACATCACCCAATTTTACAAAATAAATTGAATGAAAAAACATAATTGAAATCAAAGTCAGGACCGCCGAGCTACTTTCCAAATGCTCTTTACCCAAACGTGTGCGTGCCATCCAATAGATGACAAGAATGGCCGTTGCAAAAGCCAGGGAGAAAATGGTTGCGAAGTTAGGATTGATCAGATCCAATAAATAAAATTCCTGGCCGTAAAAGAAAAGAAAAACCGGGATAAGCTGCCAAGCTTCCGTCTCACTCAAAATGGTTTTATTTCTAACTGAATAGATAGCAGTCGCTATAGCAAACACCATAATCTGAAAGAACTGAATAATCGCCAATTGTTGAGCACGCTCAGAAGAAAGGCTCCCACCCGACAATGCAAATAGCACGCCTATACCCAAAGAAAAATAGGCTGCCACACAAATGATTGTGCGATTTTTTAATTTTATCCCAAAAGTGGCAAAAATGATGTCCCAAACAATTAGATGAAAGGCAATGGCCGAAAAATCAGAAAAATAATCTCGTAAAATGTATGACCCGGCATAGGTTCCGGCAATCGCTAGTATAGCAAAAATATCTTCTTTAAATTTATTCAACAACCACAGCGATAATATCCCGACTGCCCAAACAAGCCAAATCCCAACCATCGGATCAATTAATTGATGATAAAAGATGGAGCCATAAACCGTCAGATGCAAAACCACGATTCCGGCGGCCGGCAGTTGGGCAATGTAACCCGCATCACCCGACTTAATATAAAAAGGCAGTGCGATCAAGGTCCCACCAAAAAGTGCCGCAATCACTAATTGCCGAAAAGGCGTCAACCAGCCACTATCAACCGAGAATTTAATCAAGAGAATCATCGCCACCATCAAGCAACCCACACCGACGATACCGAGCAGATTGCTGGGCTCTTCTTGCTTGGGCCTAGGTTTCGGTTTTTCCCTAGTCGTGGGAATGTTCATCGAGGCCTGAGCCAAGCTCCCATCCTTGGGCATTGGAGGCGTAGGAGTGCTCGGGAGTTCTGGTTGGTTTTTAGGGGAAAGTTTACTTTCCAACCTAGTCAGTCTTGAGTCAAGGCCCGCAATAATAGTTTTGAATTCAGAGAGCTGATTCTCGTCCATAAAATTCCTCGTTGATTAGCAGATGTTAATTTTAACAATTTTAGTTTGGTTTGTCTTAGTTTATCCGCAACACGATGCCTCCTAGAGTTCCAATCACGAACGGTCATGGATATTATTGCCAAGATTAAATAAAAGTGGATGTTTGAAACGTGGAATGAGCTGGGATGAGCTCTAGTATCGTAGCCAACCGACGATAATGTTTACGAACAAAATAATTTCAAGTCAGGGGTATTGTAAAACATCAATACTCCTGCGTTTTAACTCCAACTTTATAGCACAGTTTCAAAAAATAAGTTCTTTGGTCGAATGGACTCCTGGCATTTGTGACCGGCTACACTCTCTTTGCATGCGGTAGGATCAATTTAAAAATCAGAGTTCAAGAGCACTGGCGAAGGTGAGATAGGGCAAGGGAATTGCCTTCTATCAGACTAGTTTTTGCCAATCACCTGGACTCAGAAAATTGAGAGTAGCCTTCTAAAATAATGACTGGTTTTTTACACCAAGAAAAAAAAGAAAATTAACTTTGCGCAGTTCAGAAAAGTTATAAAGGGAAAGTCGAAATGTAACTTTCACAAAGTAGGAAAGTTACTTTTTTGAAGTCTATTAATTACTACAGGCCCCGCAATAGCCCAGACTCCATTGCGGGGTTAATAAATATTGTCTGGCCAATTAACTACATAAAAACATTCACGATTTCCCACAAAACGAAGTTTCTCAAAAACTGACCGTATGGGGATACGCTGTTTTTCAAGGTAAACTTCTGTACAGTCATCCTTTCAGTGAAGGTTGTAAGTCTCGTTGATCCAAGTTTCGCTTTCCGTAAAGCGGCCAATTTAATTTCTCCGGCCACAAGAAGGAAGGCACTACCAACAAGTATTACCGATACAAGTTTTCCAATAAAACCTGAAATTGATTCCACGATATCTTCCATGATCACTCCCTTGATCTTCCTTAGGTATCCCTTGATGGATTCTTCTTCCACCTCAAATCTTCGTCCCAGATTCTTAGTACTTTAACCTTCAATCCATCGCAGTCTTGCCAACATCGAAAGATCAGTCTTATTTTTATACCAACGAACTGAGTAAATCCTTGGAACGATAAAAATATTTGGTTCAACTACTTGTAACAGTGGGGCACCATTTAAAAATTCCGTTAATAATTTCTTTTGCAAACATGATACCCTCAAAAATCTGATTCCATTCATCCTTCTCATCTCGAAGATAACTCCCACCCTTTGCGGTAGGCACTAACTCCCGCTCCTCATATGAGGGAGAGGGAGTCAGTACTGGAAGAAATTTTTGATGGCGAAAAACTGATGATAATTTTGTTTGAATTTTGAGCACTTAAATCTCCAATAAATACAGAATGAAAGACTTAAAATTGCTTAGTGTGCTGTAAGAGAAATTTATATTTTTTGAAATCCTGTGATCTCTCATAGAAGGCTTCGGCTTCCTCATCTAAAGTATCAACTACGATTGCCTGAATCGCACTCATTTCATTAATGACCAATGCTTTATCAAAAGCGAATACGAGAAGTTTTTCACCTAGGCCTTGCCTGCGATAGTTTGAATCTACGGCAAGTCTTCCAATTAAAAGAGCCGGTATAGGGTTTACTCGAGATTTTAGAACATCTGAAGTTAACGCCTTTTCAATACTCGTATTGGAAAGACTGACATAGCCTGCAATCTTTTTATTTTCCTGATCGAGGAAAACAAATGTGCGTGTGGTATTTTTTTCATCTGCTTGGCGTGCATATTGGCGAATGAATTCATTCAACGAGGGCTTGCCACAATCAAATGATTCACGAAGGCCTGGCACTATATTGGGTGAAAGAGTCTTTTCCCATTCAAGGCAAGAGCTGAGTTTAATAATTTCCATTAAGCCTTTACTTTTTTCTATGGCGTTTGAGAGCTTCAGCTAATTTTGGCGTTACTTTCGCTGTCCGGTCAACCACTGATTGAGTAAAATCGAATTGTTCTTTAGAAAGGAGAATTCGATTTGCCTGATCGTACTTTATAATATCATTGGCCGCGGCTTCTTTTGCCTTGGCTATGATGTAGGAGGAAAGATCAAGTCCTGCTAATGAGGCAGCTCTCTTCAGAAAGTCCTTGGTCTCTTTATCAACTCTTGTATTGATGACTTCATCTTTTGAAAGTCTTGCTTCCATATCCAGCTCCATTAGTTACTGACATCATAGCATACATATTGTTTCAGGTATACTTTTTGTATATCTATCGGGTACACGGGTCAATCTCTTTAGTGTTGCATATAGTTGAAATTACATGCTTTACATTTGTTTAAGATTACTATTGCAAGTCATTTTTATCTTTACTTCACCTTACGATGCTATTTACCCAGTTTTGAATTTCCGATAGACGAGAATGAAAATTAAAATATGCTTCATCATTTTCTAAAGATTGATCAATTAAATACTGACTATTAAATCCTGTCGTTTCCCGGCGATTGTGTCCTAGTTATTTCCCAGCGATTATGTCCTATCGTAATATTTGTTTAGAACATTAGTTTTTTGGGAATTGCCTCTAGGAGGGTTTTTAAGCCGCCTTCACTTTGCTTATAGGTACAATGTTTTTAATGTTTTCTGAAGACTTTATGGCCTTTACAGGCCTCCCTAAAATGTCGTAGCTTATTCCTCCATCTAGGTGAGTATTTATATTTACAGTTCTAAATTTGAATTTATTTTCTTCTTGAAGAACATAAGTTTCACCACCGTAGCTAAAATTTTCTGCTTGCCCAATTTTTCTTCGTTCTTTTTTACAAAAAATAAGATCTAAATCTCTGTCTAAAACTTTTTTAAACTTAGATTCCTTCTCTCGTGCGGGAACAGAGAACTGACTATTAAATCTAGGTATAAAATCTTCTTTTAAAAATTTATTTGCCTCTTCAATTGTTTTAATTTGATAGAATCGAAGTTCTGCAATCAGGCGATCCTGAAGTGTTCCCCAGAGTCGTTCAATTCTTCCCTTCGCTTGAGATGAACTTGCAATTAGTGGTCTGCAACCAAGCTCTTCAAGAGCTCTCCCAATTTGTGTTTCAGTATCTCTATCGACTTTACCAAAATAGCCAGCGCCATCAAGATAATAGGCATTAGGAACTCCGTATTTAAGAGTGATATCCTTCATGACCTTCATGCAATGAAGACTTGTTTCTCCATGGAAAAATTCTAGGCCAACGATCTCACTGGTAGGATCATCAATCCCACCAATAAGATCACAAATGATATTGTTAAACCAAGCTTCAACTGATCCATCAAACTGAATCAGCATTCCTTGGTGAGGCATTCTTGCTCTGGGTTTGTGTTTTTTAGTTCCTACTCTGCGCCGAGGTCTTTTCACAAGTCCATTTTTAGACGCAATTCTATGAATAACATTTTTTCCTACAATTATTCCCTCTTTCTCTTCAATCATTTCTTTAAAGTGAGTCAGATTAAAATCATAACAATCGTTTTTGAGAAGAGATTTAATGTCTGCTTCCAGCAATGCGGTTGTTTTATTGTGAGGAGTTTTACCACTGTTTCCATGTTTAATTCCTGCCATTCCCATTTTGTCTACTTTCTTGAGAATCCTTTGAGTTTGCCTGTATGACTTTGGCAGTAGAACCGAAAGCTCTTGAATGGTAAGCCTTCCACACAAGCAATCCTGACAAAGTTGGTAAGCACGTTGATCAACTCGCGACATAAAAATACCTTCCATAAAACCCCTAATCCCTTAAATTTATTATATTAAGAAACTAAGCTGTTTTTATTGAATAGGACAGAATCGCTTAGGAATAACATAACTTAAAGTATTTTCTTCAATGTACCGACAATATACATTAACCTTTGGAGTTACAATGAGACAATCAATTCATTTTGGTATGGTGTATGTATTTATTTTGGTCTCTTATGCTTATTCCTCAGACTTTGATACTGAAAAGATAAAAGAGGAGATTCAAAAAACTTGTGAAAAAAAAGTTGTGGAGCGAGAGGGGAGATTAAGTTTAAATGGCCTAGAAAGCTGTATGAAATATGAATTGAAAAGTTTGTATGTAATTTCAAATATCATGAAGGAACTTTCGGAAAATCATGCGGCTGCTAAAATTGCATTGAATGGTTGCTTAAGGCTTCAAATGAAGAAGGGTAAAGATCTAGATTACTCAAAACTGAGTTATTGCATCAAGAGCCAACAAGAAGCTTTACATATCATTAAGACCGCTCTTCAAGATCCAAAGACAAAAGATCAAGTCGAAACTTGCTTTCTTAAATCAATTGAAAAAGAATATACAAAAGATGAAGTCTTTTATCATACTAAAAGATGCTTAATGAAAGATGATAACCTTTTAGTTTTAAAGGACCTGAACAATCTAAGTAAAATTGTTTTCAGCAACATACTTCCGTCAAAGACTGATCCTTCTCATTCCCAAATACTCGCTCCTGCTCTACCACAGTCTGGCCCAAATTCTAATCAAGTGATGGTTTCAAGATCCATTGCCACTACTCGGGAATGTCCCGATCAACAGAAAGTGAAAGAGGACTTTTATTTTAGCTGTCGTGGACTTTATGCCATGGCCATGGAAGAAAAAAGACAAAATTATGATTCTGAAAAAGCTGGTCAGATTTGTAAATGCATCCTATCTAAGCAAAGAGATATTGCCTCTGAATCATGTAAAATTGATAAGGAGGCCATTAAGAAGTTACTTGAGGATAAAAATCTTGTGGATATGTGTGAAACCAGCAAATCAATTTAAATATATTTAAAAGTTTTTACTAAGTACACCTAGATTTTATAAATGTATTTTTGAGATCAGTAAAATAGTTGGAATATAGAGACTGATAAGAGCATCTTATGTTTATTTTGAGACTATTTATCATTTGAGGTATAGGGTTGAATCGAGATTTTAGAACATCTGAATTCAACGACTTTTTAAATACTGGTATTGGAAATACTGACATAGCCTGCAATGTTTTTATTTTTACTGGTCAACTTCCCAAAAACCGGGGGGTCATTTTAAATTGGTTAAATCCCTATCAGCTTCGCAATAGGACCGTAGAGATTTCCATTCTGAAGGAGTGAGAGGGGAGACAGATTGGGATTTTATTTTTCTTGAGCCAAAGAGTAATATTCTCTCTTCATCACCCGGGTGAGTTGATAAAAATTTAAGAGATTCCGGTAGGCTCGCCTCACGTTTAAAAAAATTGACCATACTTTCAGGGTTTATGCCTAACTTAATTAAGCTCTCCAGCGCATCCTGGTCGGCCTCTCTTTCCATCCTACGATCAAAGGTCAGTGCTCCCATGGCGGCAAGTGTTGAGGGATCAAGAGCAACGACACTACTAAAATCTCCAGCAAAAAAATGTATCGTGAGAAATATGGAAAGAGTGTTGATGATTTTTTGTAAGACATGTCTTCTTCTCACATGAGAAATCTCATGGGCCATAACACCTGCAAGCTCATCACTTGATTTTACATTTTTTAATAAACCGTTCATGATCAAGATCTTGCCTCCAGGAAAAGTAAAAGCATTGACCTCGGGGGACTCCATAATTTTTATATCAACTTTATTTGCCGGATCAAGAAGCGTGATCATTTTGTTTAAGGCGATTTCCGCCTCCTTCGAAGGCTGACAAATCTTGCCTTCACGAATAAAGTTCGTTAAGAGTTTGTCACCGATTGCCTTTTCATGTTCAAAAGGAATTTTCTGGGCAATATAGTTAGAAAGTAGAGGCATACTCAACCAGAAAAAAGTTACTAGAATAATGATTCCGCCCATGAAGGTGAACATAAGTTTAGAGCTGAAACGGATCTTATTTTGTTTTAGTAACTGACGAGGAAGATTTTCTTCCCCTGTTGCAAGTTCAATTTTTTCATGGGTCAATTGATTCAAAATGACAATCGCTGTATTATGAGACTCATCTTGCTTTAGGTCTGAAAATGGCCAGTTCATTACACCTCCATTTTCAAAAATCACAACAAGAGACTCCTCCCTGAGTTCCCATGTTACTGGGATCGAGAGGGGTCTCTTACCATCGTAGTACTTAGCTTGATATTTCATCAGACGGCAATATCGAGATCATATACAGCTGCTCCTCCATCGGCTGCCGCCCCATCACTTCCTTGTGGGTGAGAATTATTCACCTCTTCAAGATTAATCGTGCCATCAAGGTCGATGGAATTAATGATTAATCCATGAAACATATTTATCACCCAGGGAGTGGCAAGACCCAATGTCAGTATGGTCAAAACAGTAGCGAGTACACTAAAACGAAACAACTCCCCACCCTTAAGATTTGTTTTCAAGTGGGCGTTTTGAAATTGAGTATGTTCGAGACGGTAGCGCATCCCTTCCACCCTAAACCAGTAGAAATACAGCCCCAAAG
>CANHIY010000079.1 GCA_947461175.1 Bacteriovoracaceae bacterium | reverse complement strand
GGGTTCATTAAAATTAGCAGGAGAGACTTTTTCCTCAGAATTCGATGCCTTTTCGCAAGCTTCTCTTACATGTGCTTCATCTTGCTTAAGAATGGCATACATGGTCCCTTGTCCCGTCGGAGTTGCTTCTTGCATAAATTTTCCACGAAAATGGACGGCCCTCAGGGCCTCTTCAAAGGTCATGACTCCTGCGGCGGATAAAGCGGAATACTCACCAACAGAATGCCCAAGCACACGAGTAATTTTAAGGTTTTTATTTTCTATTGTTTTTTTTAATTTTTCAAAAAGCATCAAGGAGTGAGCGACAATGGCCGGCTGAGTGTTCTGTGTTTTCTTTAATTCATCAAGAGGTCCTTCAAGCATCATTTGTTTTAAATCATATCCCAAGGCCGTATGAACTTGGTTAAATAAGCTCGTATCATAAAAGTCTTTTCCCATCCCAACATACTGAGTTCCCTGCCCAGGGAAAACCACGGTTAAATTCATTTTTTCTCCTGATTAATATTGCAGACAGACCGCACCTGCAGTTAGGCCTGCTCCAAAAGTGGCAAGTAACAAGTGATCACCGCGCTTTATTTTACCCTCTCGGATCGCTTCATCAAGTGCTATGGGGACTGAAGCGGATGATGTATTTGCATATCTGTCCACATTAACAATAACTTTGTTGATGGGAATATTGAAACGATTTCCTACCGCCTCTATAATCCGTAAATTCGCCTGGTGGGGAATAAACCAATCTATGTCTTCCATGGAGAGGTTTGCATCCTTGACGACTTTTTCTGCGTGGCCCGCCATGGTTTTAACGGCGGCCTTAAAAACTTCCTGGCCATTCATGGTCATCCACTGCTCGTTATTATTTAAAACCTCATGGGTGATTCTTTTACAGGCACCACCTGCCATGAGTGTTAAGTGATCTTTTTTGGTTGAGTCGCAGGTGAGAATCGAAGAAAATATTTTTGAATCCTCATTTTCCGAAGCTCTTCCAAGGACTGCGGCCCCACACCCATCTCCAAACAGGATACAAGTATTTCGATCATCCCAATTATTGAAGGCAGAAAGCATTTCGGATCCCACAACCAGGATATGCTTGTAGAGACCAGTTTTTATCATGGCATCGGCCATAGGGAGTAAGTAGACCCACCCAGAGCAGGCGGCATTCACATCCAAAGCTCCGCAATGATTTGTTATCCCCAGTTTTTCCTGAAGGACAGCTGCGGTGTTAGGCATGGATTGATCAGGTAGGGTAGCAGAGAATAAAATGAGGTCAATGTCATTAACGGTGAGGTTTGCGGCCTCGATTGCTTTTTGGGCGGCAATTTTCGCCATTCCACTTGGACATTCCCCTTTTGAGAGGTCTGAAATCCTTCTTTCATGGATACCAGTTCTTTCAACAATCCAGTTATGGTTGGTATCAATTCTTTGAGAGAGATCATGATTGGTAACAACCCGGTCCGGGACAAAACTTCCAGTTCCCGCAATTTTCGTATTGAAAATTTTCATCAATCATCCTTTCTCTTCTATGTTTTGAAGTTTATGTCCTCGGGAGCATACCTGAAAATTCGAGTGTAATAGGTAAAAAAAAAGCCTTCTTACGAAGGCTTTTTTAGTTTTAAATTTAGGAATGATTATGCTTCAGTTGCATTTTCATCAGTCTTAACTTTTACCTCAAAAACTTGTTTCCCTTTGTAATGACCACAAGAAGGGCAAACATGGTGAGGAAGAACTGAATCACCACAGTTTGGGCAAGCCTGAGGAAATTTTCTGTAAAGTTTATGATGTTGACCAGCTCGTCTTAAACCCTTACGTGAAACGCTGGTTCTTTTCTTAGGTACTGCCACAAAGCCTCCGATATTTCTCTATATACTTAATTTAAGTTCATCTCTAAAAATGAGTTTCTTTTCTAATACAGTTTACTCTACTTGCCAAGTCAAAAAATCCCCAAAAGCCTTCAGTTAGGGCCAGAATCGACACCTTCTATTTTGCTGTCTGCGTCAAGAATAGGGTACTGTTCGTAATTTAAAAAGATCTGCTCATGGAGCATTTCTTTAAATTCCACAACTCTCTTACTGTAGTAATAAATTTGGTAGACGTCATTATCCACGTAAGTTTCATCGATATCGGCGAATAATTCAGTACTTGCCATGGATTCATCAATAAAAATGACTTTAAAAGGAACGTCCAACTGCATAGTCATGGGTTTTAGCGTTCGAACGCACTCAGTGACATAATCACTCTCAATGTTTCCCCGGACTAATAAATATTCCCCTAAATCGGGCTTGTTTTTTTTCTCCATTTCACCGGAGATGAAAAGGGAGGTCTCGGCCAGGTATTCTTCCTGGGTCTTATCGGTGGCATTTTCATTCATTTCTATGAGAAAATCCCTCACCCAGTCAGTTTTTTGATCCAGTTCAAACTCCATTAAAAGATTAGGGGGCAACTTAATGAGGTTGATGGAAGGTCCAATTTTATCTTGTTTATTCATACTTACCTTTAAATTAAAATGAAACGTATTCTACTTATTAAAGATTTTACAAACTGAGAAGGGCCAAAATGGCTAAATGCGAAAAAATACTCATTTGCGGATTCTCCGGATCGGGCAAATCTACTTTCTTAAGACATATTGAAGCTTCTGCCTCTGATTCAGATTGGAGGTTTTCAGACCTCGATGAAATCATTCTTAAAAACCACCATTACTCCGAATTATCTGAGCTCATTCATTTTCATGGTTGGGAGAAGTTTAGATTGTGGGAGAGACAGGCCTTGGATTCTTGGTTAAAAGAAGAGGGAAGAGGAGTTCTCTCTCTAGGAGGGGGGGCACTGACACAACTAGTTTTTGACAGTTATGGGCCCATAAGAAAAATCAAATTTTGCTACTTATCCTCTTCCTTTGAGGACTGCTGGAAGAGGCTTCACTTACCAGGGGTAGAGCCAAGACCTTTGTTGAAAGGAGGAAAAGAAGAACTTGGACGGATTTTCCAAGAAAGAAAAAAGATTTTTTCTCAAATTTCTTGGAAAATGGAGAATCCTGACGGATGTGATATAAAAACTCTTGCAAGGCTTTTCTGGGAAGAAGTGAAAATCCATTCATAACACTTGAAGTTTCAGGATGGATGTCCGGTCCTAGGGAGATAACATAAGTTGCAGATTGCTTTGATACTGGATACCATAGAGTGAATAAGCACTCTTTGGTCTGGAGGACCTATGCAGCCCACAATTCAAGGAATAGAAATTTCTGTGGCCCTTCTTATGGATGATCTCGCTTCCGCAAAAGACATTGCATCAGCTTTAAGACAGCAAAATATATTGGCACACTATTATCAGAGTCTTGAAGAATTTTGGGTGGCAACCTCCATTCAGGCCCCGGACCTTGCGATCGTGGATGTAACAAAAATGAGCCAAGGAAGCATCCAGTTCAGAACCCACCCAAAAGTGGTTGATAAAACTCTTACTTATGCTTTCTTTTCCAAAGATTCGACTAAAATTCTTCTTCAATCAACTTTAGGGCTTAATCCTGTAGGCTACATTCATCATGATCCTTCATTGAGTGCACAGATTATGTGTTTGGTTTATAGGCGGATTGATGAAATGAGGATGATCAAGGAAAAAACGGAGCTAGAAACAAGGATTCAAAGAATACAAAATCGAAGCCAAAGACTCATCTCGGAAAGATCTCAGGCAGAAGAATTCCGAGCTCATTTTGATTTTATTAAGCAGCTTTGTCATGAGATTGAAACAGACGCAACTAAAATGGATTTCTCTTACGCTCTCATGGGGCGATTTGAAAAATGGGACGCTATCGAGGCTTACGGTATTTATGAACTAAATCAAAACGGACAAAAATTAATTTCTCCTGAAATTTCCAGAAAAAAATATCATCCTTTCCCGTCTCTATGGTTAGGTCAGGCAAATAAAAATGGGATTGAAAATTTTGCCTTAGAAATGGCCTCTCAGGTGGCCAATGATTTGTTTGAGTCAAGGCCTATGGTGATAAAAATTCACTCGGGTGCTTTGAATCCGGATTTAATAGTCTTTATATCTTTTAAAGAGGAGCGTATGTCTGGCTTTCCGTGGGACGCGCTTGAAACGATTTTGAGCTCGAGTTATCGAAAGCTAAAGCTTCACCAAGAGAGCCCTCAGTACTCCTCACAATTTCTTCCGATGTGGGAAGCTCTTGATGAGATGGATAATTTGCAAAAACATGGTCTTGAAACAGATTATAAAATCATTGCTCTGAGTTTCACCCCTTTGACCAATGTCATTAAGAAAAAATCCAACAACAAGTTTTTCTGGTCATCTTTTTATAATGATTTTTTTCTGCAACTTTCCGGTAGAATCTCGAAAGATACAAAAATATCTCTCCTCGGTCCTTGGCATCTCATTCTTTTTATTCCTGTTGAAAAGATAGAAGTTGAGGCCCAGATGCTTCAAAGTTTTATTAAACAATTTGGCTATTGGAAATTTTTTGAGGACACAGCACAAATTCTTTCCCAGGAAATGCTGCCGGAATTAAAACTAATCCCTCCTTCGTCGTCTCACTACTTAAAAATTTTTGAGAAAGAACTGACTGAATCTCTACATCAGTCTGAAGAAAAAAGTCTTATCAAGCAAACGAGGATTGAGCAGAAGAGGTTATCTTTATAGATGCGGCATTCAACCTACCTAGAGGTGAATCTTTCACTTCTTGCTGAAAACGTAGAGCTTGTTAAAAAGATGGCCCCAGGATCCACTTTACTTCCCATGGTTAAAGCGGATGCTTATGGAAATGGAATGATACCTGTTTCTCAATTCTTGGCCAAAGAATGTGGCATTGAAATTCTTGGTTGTGCGAGCTTAGGTGAGGCCACAAAATTAATTCATGAATGTCCTGATCTAAAGACAAAAATATTGGTCTTCTCTGATACTGAACTTCAAAATAAAGAATGGAGGGAAGTCTACATCAACGGTCAAATCATACCTGTGCTTCACCAAACTTCAGATTTAGAGACTGTGTTAAAAGACCCTTTTTATGCTCATATTCCCTTGGTGATAAAAATAAATTCTGGAATGAATAGACTAGGATTTTTACAAGAGGACCTAGAACTTTATCTTCCTCTTTTAAGAACAAGGGGGATCAAACACCTAATGACCCACTTCGCTCGATCCTCTCAGCTTCTTCAGAGTGGTGATAAAACCAATAAACAATATAAAAATTTTTTGGAATTAAAAGAATTTTTAAAAAATGCCGACATTCAAATTGAGGCAACTTCTGTGTCTAACTCCGGTGCTGTTGAACAAGAATTTGGAGTAAGTGAAACCTTCGTTCGTCCAGGACTTATGCTTTATGGCCCACCTGGAGTTAGCGGTGAAAGTACATGGAAAGGGCATCAGATTTCCCGTTGGGTGACCAAAATCATGTCCACTTTTAAAGTGAAAAAAGGCACACCCATAGGTTATGGGGTAAATGTTGCAGACAGAGATTGTCTTATGGCCGTTTTACCCATTGGTTACGGAGATGGATTTCTTACTTATATGAGCGGAACTCAAATAAATATTAATGGAGTTAAAGGAAAAATTTTTGGTCGTGTGAACATGGACATGACCTTCGTTCAATTTGATCTTTCAGATGAACATAAGATTAAAAACAATGATGTTGTTGAGATTTGGAGTCACGACTACAAGACCATAGTTGACCTGGCCGATCAAGCTAAGACTATTCCCTACCAACTCATGTGTGCAGTCTCCAGTCGAATTCCAAGAATTTATAAAGTAGACTAAGTATCATGAAGATAAACCATATTCTTGAGGCGAGGGTTACTGATTTTGGTGAAAACATTCTAAGACATGTTAAGGGTCTTGGTGATTTTACAAACTTTACTTTTAAAACCCTTTTCTGGACATTTAAACCACCATTTCGCTTAAAGCTTCTGTTTGATCAGATGTATTTCATGGGAAATAAATCTGTATTTATTATTTTTCTCACGTCTATTTTTACTGGGGCAGTTTTTGCCTTTCAAATTTATCTTGGTTTTAAGGCGATAAATGCTGACTCCTTCATTGGTCCTATTGTGACTATTGCCCTGGCAAAGGAACTGGCACCTGTTCTATCCGGATTGGTTGTTGCAGGAAGATGTGGAGCTGCGATGGCGGCACAAATTGGAAGTATGAAGGTTACTGAGCAAATAGATGCCCTTGAGGTCATGGGAATAAATAGCTACCAATATCTTGCTGTACCAAGAATCCTCGGGGCCATGTTATCTATGCCTCTTCTTTCAGGTATATTTCTTCTTATTGGATATTGGGGCTCATGGCTAATTGGAATTAAAGTTCTTCAAATCGATGAAATGCTTTATACGCAAAAGATCGGTGATTTTATGAGGCTTGGGATGGTTGCCGAGGGATTGATTAAGGCCACTGTCTTTGGTTATCTCATCGGCATCATTGGCACCTATCAGGGCTTTAATGTAACTGGTGGAGCGGAAGGTGTAGGAAGAGGCACGAATATGGCCGTAGTGTGGGGGATGATCACTGTTTTAGTAGTAGATTTTTTTCTTACAAGTTTTTTGGCAAAAATCCTATGAATAGTGACTACTCTGTCGAATTCAGAAATGTAACCAAAATCTATGGTGATTCAATTATTCTCAGGAACATAAATTTTGGTATTCAAAAAGGAAAAATTACCACCATTTTAGGTTTTTCAGGTGCAGGTAAAACTACACTGATGAAACATATTTTAGGTCTTGTGATGCCCACAGAAGGAGATGTTATTGTTCTGGGACAGATGATCAATCATCTAAGTGAATTGGAACTCAGAGAATTTAGAAGAAATTTCGGAATGGTATTTCAGTATGCGGCCCTGTTTGATTTCTTGTCTTCATTTGAGAATGTGGCATTTCCTCTTAGAGAATTTACAAAAATGAATGAGGAAGAAATCACTCAAAAGGTCATGGGGCTTCTTGATTCCGTTGGTATCAGTCCCGAGGCAGCTAAGCGACTACCATCTGAGTTATCCGGAGGAATGAGAAAAAGAGTTGGACTAGCAAGAGGTTTGGCACTGGATCCTCACATCATGCTTTATGATGAGCCCACCTCAGGTCTAGATCCTATCACCACCCATACAGTCTATGATCTCATGAGAGATACACACAGAAGAAATGAGCATAGAGGATTTACATCAATCATCATTTCTCATGATATACATGCAACACTAAAATACTCCGACTATATCGTTTTTATGGAACAGGGACGAGTAGTTGAGCATTTAGATGTTAAAAGTTTTATTAAGTCGGAAAATCCTATCATCCGAAGATTCCTTGAGTTATAGCCGGAATCGTTTATCATCATAATATATTCCTCAGACTTAGATTTAAACTTTGAAAACATCAAAGAGTAATCATTAGGCTGATGATAACAAGTGTAATTGAATTTTGATGGAGTAAAATTCGTTGAACCCACTGAAAGTAGGACTACTGACATTAGTGGCAATGGCCAGTGTTGTGGTCATGTCTCTTAAAATTACTCAAAATCAATCCGGGTTCGGTAAGCATATCCAATATAAAACTATCCTTGAAGATGCCTCTGGTATTTTTGAAAAAACTCCAATAAAAGTTGCCGGGATTAATGCAGGGAAAATAAGTAAGATTTCTCTCACTGGTAATAAGGCACTCATTAATTTTGAAATCCTTGAAGACATAAAAGTCACTCAAAGTGCTAAGTTAAAAATTAAAAGTGTGGGACTTTTAGGTGATAAATTCATAGATATGGATCTTGGTACTCAGAAAGGCGAGAGGCTTCCTGAAAATTCGATCATTATCACTGAGACTGGAGAGGGGATTGATTCATTAGCAAACGATGCTTCAAAAGTCCTAAAGGATGTTAAAGAAATAACTTCAACAATTAAAGAATCTCTGAGAGATGAGCAGGGTAAGAATTACATAAAAGAAATAGTAGAAAACATCAAAGCAGTGACTATTAGTCTTCGGAGGATTACGGAAAATAACGAGGAAAAAGTAAATAAAATTTTGGATGACATTGAGGCCCTGTCCTCCCAGCTTGCTTATGAGTCAGACAGGCATCAAAAAGATTCTTTTATGTCTGATTTGACCAAGATTGGTCCCATTCTTGAAAAAGTTGATAACACAGTTAAAGACTTAAACGTCATCATCGCAGATGTTAAAGAAGGGAAGGGAACCGTCGGAAAGTTACTTCGAGATGACGCAGTCGTGGATCAGGTTTCTCAAACCCTTTCCTCTGTGAACAGATTAGTAAACCGTATCAACAATATTGAAGCAGATATTGGTCTCTCTACTGGTGCTAATACTAAAATTGGCTCTGATACAAGATTTGACCTGGATATATACCCGGCTCCGGAGAGATTTTTTCGTTTAGGTGTAGTGACAAATGAGTTTGGTCCACAGTCTGAAACTGAGTATGATACCTATACTTCTTCCAGTAGCGGTTCTCCTACCAAAGAAACAGTTCGTAAGGTCAGTAAATCAGACTTTAAGTTTAATTTCCAGATTGGAAGAAGAATACAAAGATGGGGGCTTCGAGCAGGGCTTATCGAATCAACTGGTGGTGTCGGGCTTGACTATTTTGTACCAGATTACGGAATTCGAACTGGGTTAGAATTATTTGACTATCAAAAGTCAGCTGGAGCAAATCTTAGATTATATACAGAAATTAAATTATGGAACGTATTATTTACTAGACTTGCAGGAGAGGATCTTATTTCAAAAGATAAGAGTCAGAGTGCTACAATCTCTTTCGGATTGAGATTTACTGATCAGGATCTTGCGGCATTGATAGGAATCTTTGCGCGATAAAATTATGAAAAAAAATTGGCTAATTAGAACTAAATCAAATCATATCTTGGGCCCAGTCTCAAAAGAGAAGGTTTTGGAGCTTTACTTAAATGGTTCCATCCATCCAGATGATGAGATTTGCAGCGGGAATGGTTATTGGTTTTACATACGAGAAAAAGAACTGGTTGAAAAATTTTTATTGGGGACTGAATTACAGGGATTCAATCCACTAAGTGAAGCTCTTCAAATTCCTGCCATACCAAATCAGACAAATCCAGAAAATAGATCAGAGGGAACAACACTATCTAATTCACCTAATGAATCTGAGCCTAAAGAGATTAGGGAAGAAAGTCCTAAAGAAGCGACTCAACTTTCTGGGGTTAATAAATCACCATTTAAAAAAGAAAAAAAGGACTCCCAAGGACCCAGGACGTTAAGTATTAAAAAAGGTGATTCAAAAAATCAAGAATCCTCTAATCAAGTTCAAGTGAAGTCAGAAAATAAACAGCAGTGGCTTAAATACCTTGGAGTAATCGGTTTTATTTTGTTGTTTCTGCTTATCTATTTTAGAAAAACGATACTTTACAATTTTTTCAAGGTGGATACAGTCAGTTCTCACTTTAGCATCATTAGCTCGGCTTCAGCAGATGATAAAATAAAAAAAAAAGTCTCCTCGGTAGCAACATTCAATACGACAAAATTTCCTTCCGCCCATCAGTTGGATTAAATGGATTTAAAGTTATTTCACAAATTGAAGTAGATGACTTGAAATGCGAGGATCTTAATCAAAATATTAATCAACTAGCAATCATGCTTTTTCCAACCGAATCTTTTAATGAAAAATTTCTAATTAAGTTAAGAGAGTGTGTTGTTAATCTTAATCATCTACATCCTTTGAAAATTTGGATGAAGTCAATCGACAGAGCAAGAAAAGAAGATGGGATAAAAGTTAAAAAGAGAGAGTTTCTCATTGAGGTTCTAAATTCCCCATTTAATCTTATTACTGATGCTACAATGAAGAAAAACATTATTGATCTTTTGATTGAAATACCTCACCAAAGCATGCCCGAAAAAATACTTAGGTCCTTTCTCTATCTTATGATTGGAAATGTTTCTAGGTCTGATAACATTTTTTTAGAAATCATCAACGAACCTCCTGTTGAACTATGGATTGAAAACAGTAAAGGTTCAGGTTTTTTTCATGAAATTTCAATGGAGTACTTGGGACAAATCTTTCGTAAGTTTTCAAATCATCCAACGGATAGAAAATCATTTCAATTACTTATTCTTTATCTAAAAAGTTTTTTTAATGAGGATGATTTATTAGAAATAGTGGGACAGTTTGGTACACATGAGGTGGAATCCAATTTGAACTTGAAAACGGTTGAAATGACCGCTCCTTTTTTGGTGAAGTATCTGAAATTACAGAAGTTGAGTGGGGGCCAAAAATCGGATTTCCTTTTGAAAAATAATGTCAGCTTTAGAGATCAGCTCTATTGGATGATTCCATTTTTAAACTTAGAGATTAAGAATTCCGAAGGCATCTATCAGGAATTAGTTAACATAGAAGCCGAAAATGAGCTGTGGTTTATTTATTTAATGAGTGATGAAAATCTTTTTAATATTTATGCTAACAAGAAAGAAAAAAGATTTTTACCAAGCAGGAGAGCTTATTTAAAAAAGGGTCTTCATTCTACCGATAGCTTTATGATGAGCTTGTATAAATTAATTGAGTTTGGAGATTTTGGCGACGATATCGTAAAGATGGTTGCTACCAGGGCTATGCATGAATGATTATCACCAGCCAAGTTTCTATAGATTTAATGAGGATTCGCTTAATCTCGTAAAGTTTGTGGCTTCAAAAGTTGAACATATTTCCTCTATTCTTGATCTTGGAGCAGGTTCAGGAATACTTGGCATAGAATTATCAAACATTCTCTTGCCAAAAAAACTATGTTTAGTTGAAGCTCAATTTGAATGGGAACCATATGTCTCTTATAATGTGGAAAAATTCTTGAGTTTAGAAATTCAATCACAAATTTTTTTTTCAACTTTTGGTGACTGGATGCCTGAGGAAAGATTTGACTTGATAATATCAAATCCGCCATATTTTTTACCAGGTCACGGCCAAAGAAGTCCTGATAAACGAAGAGAAATTTCAAGATCCTTCATCATTGATGGTTGGAGTGTACTTTTTAATAAGATCTCAAAAGCTCTATCACCCCGAGGCCAGGCATTTATTGTCGTGAGAAATGATGAGAGAATCCTTGAAGAAATTGAAAAAAACAGAGGTATTTTAGAGGTAAGGAAATTTATTAACCGAGATACCTTATTTTTTGAACTAACCCTACCCTGATTCAAAATATCTAGTGTGACTGAATAAAAATCGAGACTAGTAAGTTTTTTAGTTCTTGATCTTCTAAGTTTGAAAATAATCTTTCAGCTTCGATCTTAAGAAGTTTATAGGTTGGATCCTGTGGATGATATTTGGTGACAACTTTTGTTTCTTTTTCATGACCCTCTTTGTTAGTAAAGAAATTTTCCTGGGTTTGAAAATGTAACTTTTTAATGACACTTCTTAAATTAGGAAATAATTTAAAAATATTATTTTTAATTTCTTCAGATAAAAATGAAACGTTCTGCGAGTAACTTGAGTGTTTTGAAACGATGATGAGTGAGTCTCCCTTGATTTTTAAAGGAGAAGTCACTTTAGATAAGGCCACTCCTACAATCTCAGGCCAGCTTTCGATGAGTTCCAGGAAATCGAAAGTTTGGTAAAATGAGTGGAGAGCATCACGCTTTAAGTCATTGGGCTGAAATTTTTCCAATTCACCGTAGTTTAAGGATTTAAAACTGATCTTTTTAAACATTGACATACCAGTAACCTAGCTCTTCTTTGTTGTCCATGATATAGCATAATGGTTATGTTGAAATACTTGTTTTTTGCCTTTTTATTAAGTTGCAGTGGGTACAGATTTTCCCAGCAACAAAATCCTTTGTCTCAATATGGAATTAATTCCTTATCGGTTCCAATGTTCTACAATTATTCCAGCATTTCTGAAGCACATACTGATTTTACGAGAGAGACCTACCGACTGCTCACTGGGTTAAGTGGTCTTAAATTAACCAGTGGCTATAGTCGTCAATCTGACGCTGTTCTTATTGGCATATTAAAATCTCCTGAAAAAATCTCTGATACTGTCAGATCTTCAAATCTCAGACTCGCCCAAGCAAAAGCGGGGAATGCTATTGGAAATAGTCGCCAGAATTTCTATGTTCCAGGATCTTCAGATGTTGTTCTTTATGTACAAGTCATAGTTATTAAAAAACCCACCCAAGATGAACTTGCTGTTCTTAAATCCAGTTTAGGGGAACAAGTGAGACCGGGGTCAAAAATCATCCTGAATGAAATTCTTCCTATTAAATTCCAGTACACCAGAGAAATTCTTGATGATGAAGGGGTCCAAGTGGTTGGGTCTCAAAATCTGGGCGTTCAAAGGAAGAGTCTTAAAACCATGGCCGAACAGGCCGCAATCAGTGTTAGGGATATGATTTTATATGCATTCTAAGTATCAGCTTTGGGATTTCCTTAATACATTTAAGAGGGAGAACCCTAAAAATATTGAAGGGCTTTTCGCAATCAAAACCTTTGATCATGTTTGTCTTAAAATCATTAAAGATTTTCTCCTACAAGACTTGGGTGATAAACGTGTTATTTACAAGATGGCCGGGGAAATAAAAAAAGATTGGATAGAAGATGAGTTTAAATCATTAAGTTTATTTTCTGATGCGGAGAGCTTTTTTATCCATCAGGCTAACGACTTAAACGCTGAGCTTATTGATTGTTTTTCCTCAATCCAAATTACTGACAGATTTGTCATATTAAGTTTTGAAAATGATCAGATTAGCTGGAAGAAGGTGGTTAAAGAGGAAAAAATTCAGGCTATCACTATTGAAACTCCAAAGTTTTGGGAGACCAATAAACTCCTTGATTTCTGTTGTCACTATCTCAAACTACGTTTAAGTCATGATTCTAGGAGTTGGATTCTGGAAGTTTTAGAAAATAATCTACCAACTTTTTATAACGCATGTTTTTTATTGAAATTAAACCATCCAGGTCCTTATGAGTTAGGACTAGCTGAGGTTCAAAAGCTTCTCTCCTCAGAAAAAGTAGATCACTTTGTGATGGCGTCACTTTTTTCCAAGAAAAAGAAGAGAGAATTCTATCGAAAATTAACCTCATTCCAAAGTGACTTTGATAAAATGAGAAGCTTGTTTTTATTCATGCAGTCTCATC
>CANHIY010000078.1 GCA_947461175.1 Bacteriovoracaceae bacterium | reverse complement strand
TGGCCCTCTCGCCAGTAGTACAATTCAAAACCCGTCCGTACCAAAACGGCCCCCACCATGGCCTCAAAAACATGCCCTTTCATTTCGCTGCTATAATCCTCCATCTCATTGATGTAGGAGAAAGCGGGACACAAAGGTAAAATCTTTGGAGAAGAGGTTCTTTTTTTTATTTTATTGGTTGAAAACTTATCTAAGGCCTTTAAGAGAAAGGCCCCTTCGAATAATTTGATGTATCCCTTTATCAGATCAGTATTTCCCTTGTGGTTAAGAAGAATATCTTTTTCTATTACTGTGTCTAAAATAGAGTGACGTATATAGTCTCTCCACTGGATGGGATTTTTGATGAGCTCATAACTACCGGGGTAGCCTCCAAATTTCATGTATTCATCAAATGTTAATTGATGGCCTAATTTTGATTCTTAAAAATTCCACTGATAAGTGTTAATGAGTTGAAACCGCCCCGTTAAACTATCGCTCATACCGACGTGGAGATCCAGAGAACTTGTTCCAAGCAAAATACAGGAAATAGGATTTTTTAATCTTTTTTCTTCATCCCATAATTTTTTTACGATTTCACCCCAGTTCTCAATTTTTTGAATTTCATCAATAACAAGAAGCACCCCCTGGGCCCGGGCCTTGAGCCAAATCTCGGTGATTCAGGCAACTCCTCCTGAAATTTTATCTGCACTATGGAAGTTGTAAAGATTTGGGTGATGGGGTTCAAGGTAGTTTAAGATACTGGTGGTTTTTCCCACCTGACGGGGACCAATAATGATTTGAATAAACTGGTGGTTATGGGTTAACTGATCGTGCAAAAGAGAAATAAAGGGCAAAGGAATTAACTTTTTCAAAGCAAATATTACATCTATTTATTTGCTAGGTCAGTCTAGTAAATTAATAGATAACCCTATTCTTCGAAGTTTTTATCAAATTTGGTCACTTTTTCTCTTCCCCCTTTAAAGTTTTATTCGCTAAACTTTTATTTTTAAATCTCTAAGAGGATAGGCCCAATGAAAAGCTCCCTTATCATAATATGGACTCTATTTTTCACCTTAGGCCTTACTCCTAAAGAAAAATTCTACCAAGTGATCACCTCACACCCCGAAGACCTCGCCTCCCTTCGTCCCCACATCGAGACCGTTCATCAAAGTGGTCGTCTCTGGATAGTGAGGGTAAAGAATACTCTTCCCAAAGGCCTTTCGCCGCATTTAAGGGAGCTTCGAGGAGGAGAGAAGTCCTTCACTGAGACCAAGATGATTCCTCTCATTGAAGATGAGACAATAAAAAAATACATCCAACGAGTGGACCCAGAACTCATTAAGCGTGACGTGATAAAACTCTCAAGTTACCGTACACGCAAGGCAGGCACCGCTGATAACCTGGAGGCGATTAAATTTGTCACCTCCCGCTTTCATGAATTGGGACTAAATGTTTCTGAGTCTTGTTACTCAAAATCATCTTGCAGTGTGATCGCCGACAAAAAAGGCACCCACTCACCAGAAAAGGTTATTATTGTCATGGCCCACATTGATTCTGTGGGAAGATCCTTTGCAGGGGCCGATGATAATGCCTCTGGAACTTCAGTCCTTTTGGAGATGGCCCGAATCCTTCAGGATTACCCTTCAAAAAAAACCATCCGCTTTTTTGTCACCAATGGTGAAGAAGATGGTCTACTTGGAGCGACTTTTTACGCAAAGACTCTCGAAAAAGAAAATAAGCTAAAAGAATTGGACCTCGTGATCAATATGGACATGGTGGGGTACAACTCAAATGGAATCGTTGAACTTGAAACAGATCCAGAATACGAGGCACTTTCTCAGTGGTATGCGGGGCTTGCTTCACAATACACAAAACTCACATCAAAAATCACTCTAGGGGCCTGGGGAAGTGACCATGTGCCTTTCTTAAAGCGAGGAGTTCCAGCGATTCTTACCATTGAAAATTGGGACACGAAAACGCCCTGTTATCACTTGAGCTGTGATACTCCGGATACACTTAACTATGAGTATGCGGGGGAGATCGGGAAGCTTAATGTGGCGGCGGTGATGGCGAGATAAAGGTTCATCCAAACATTCAAGTTTTTTTAAAAAGACTTTTCATTGATAAGAGAAATATTCCATTTTCAAAAATAAGAAATTTTTAACAAGATTATCACAATGTCAGATCAAATGTAAACTTTTAAAAATCAACTGCGATTTCACTTTTCTAGAATGAAAAAATGCCACGAGCAGAACAGTTTAAAAAATATTTTTCAAAGAAAATTGAGATAGATAGATACGTTGTCCACCTCACGCTGGGGACCCTCTCTCTATGGATGTTTTTCTTCAGATGGGACTCATCATGTGTTTTTCTGAAGCACTGTTGGATGACATAATTTTAAAGACTTAAGTTATTAGTCTCTTAAGTTAACTATCAGAAATAGCATAATCGGCTTTCCATTTATTGTACTTTTTAAATTACAATCAATGGAAAGCCGATAGGAGTGTTGGTGGAGGTTTTAAATGATAAGAAAATCCACGCTGTCTTTTATAAGACAGAGAGTGGAAACGAACCTGTTAAGAACGAACTTTTGAACCTTGGTAGGCCAGCAAAGACAATTTATGAAATCCACTCAAAGTTTTTTGTGGATGGAGCGACTAAAGAATAGCGGCTCTTGTTCTTTGTCATAAATGATTTGATGATTTTAACCCATATGTTTGAGAAGAAAACGAGATCTACTCCGGCTAAAGAAATAAACCTAGCATTGGATAGAATGAAAAAAAATGGATGCGAGAGCAAAAGGCAAACCATGAAAAAAAATAAACACACCGGTTCATCTTTTTATGATTTTCTTAAAGAAGAAGATCTTTACGAAGAAGTTACGGCCCGGGGCTTAAAGAAAAGTAACATTCATGAACTCAAACAGATAGTTTCTTCAAAAAGAGGAATGAAAAGTCGAATCAGAGAAGCTTTAAATAACAGTCCCTCCATGGTAGAGAGAGTTTTTAGCGATAATCCACACATTGAGTACGAAACCTTGGTTAGGGCAGGACTCAGTGTTGGGTACGCTCCAGTCATTAGCTGGGTACCGTTGGATCAGTTAAAGAAGGTTTAGTGTTATAGTAAATTTTTTTGTGGCCCATCTGTCATTTCTCACTTGATGGTCCTCTTTAAGTAAATCTATTGGCACTCATTCAGGAAATTGGCAAATGCCTTTAAGAAAATTCTAGAAAAATAGCAGATTTTCTAAAACAATCTCCACCACAAAACCTTGTATAATTATAATTCGATGAGGGACACCAACCGGAAGATCAAGTAGAAGACCAAATCTGTCCATCCGCACACTGATAACCATTTTGTCCTTGTACGTCTGGCTCGCAAGGACCATAAGTATGCGCTTTGTTCGCAATCATAATAGTTAGAAAAGTGATTGAGAAAAACTTAACAATGATGTTTAAAATGTTCATATTAAATTAATCCTTTTGATAAATTATTTTGTTAGTGTCCCCCATTTGAAGGCTACCTCCTAAATTTGGAGAGAAGTCAGGGAAGTAAACCGAAAAAACTATCTAGAGAACAAAAATTCTACATCTTATCGGATCATCTAGAAAAAGGAACTCCCATTTCTGGGTTGGCTAGGTTACATGGGATTCACCCCATAACAATCTACCAATGGAAGAGACAGATGAGCGACAAACCCAAGCAAGATTTAGACGTAGAAAAACTTCTTAAAGAGCTTAATGATCTTAAAAAAAAGAATACCCAGCTAACTAATGCACTGGGTGAGCTGACTCTGGATAATCAGTGCCTCAAAGACATCAACGAGTTCCTCAAAAAATACCGGTGGAGAATCTGTTGAAGTCTATAGGTCCTTTATCGAAACCACCAAAGAAAAATACAAAAAAGTAAGAGTGTGTCGTCTTTAGGGAATTCATTCGAAGTCGATTTATAAAGAACTTAAGGAAGAAGTTATGGGGCATTACTTCAAGGAATCTGACGACGAAATTGTTGAATTTATTAAGCCTATTATTCAGGCAAGACCTTTTTATGGATATAAGCGAGTTACAGCTATACTTAATCGCCAACGTCTGGAGCGAAGGCTTCCAAGGTATAACAAGAAGAGAATTTATAGAATTATGAAGCTGAAGGGGGCGATTTTGCCGAAGTCCTTACGGACAAGAGAGCATCAACCAACTGGTGTTGTCATGACTCTTCACTCGAATGCTCGCTGGTGCTCTGATGGTTTTGAAAAAAAAATGCTTCAATGGCGAAAAGGTTTATGTAGCTTTTGACTTGGACTGTTGCGACCGTAAGGCCATCTCCTATGTTGCAAGTACAAGAGCTCTTATGGCGGAAGATATTCAGTCACTTATGATTGAAGCTGTGGAAAAAAGATTTGGAGGTCACAGAGCGAGCAGGCAGATTAAGTTCCTTTCCGATCGAGGATCAATTTACAGGGTCTATAATGTTCAAAGTCTCGCGAATCAGCTTAACTTAAAATCCTGCTTTATTTAACCCTATAGTCCAGAGAGCAATGGAATGTCGGAGGCATTTGTTAATACCACCAAGCGAGTTATGTTTATGTAAATGACTGTGATTCTGCGAGGAATGTTTTAAAAATTTTGAGTGATTGGTTTGTCGATTAGACCCAAAATGCCCCTCACTCCCCCTTTGGCATGAAAAGTCCTGTGGAGTATCGTTTAGCTATTAATAATGGGTAGTCCAATTTGGGGTCCAAAGCACAAATTTAAATTAGGTCCAGATTTATACAAACTACCTCGGACAACTATAAGAACATCCAGCAACACATGAAGTACTTGGTATACAAGAATAAGGCCAATTGTTACATTGGGCACTACCTCCCCCACCGTCACCACAACCCTCACCTCCAGTACATGGCCCACCTAAACCCATCATTGAACAATAATCAGATTTACTTTGTTGAGGAGTAAGTAGTAATATCAAAGTCATAATCGACAAAAATAAATTTTTCAACTTGCCCCCCTGTAAGTAAGTTTTAGGTTCGTTTATTTTTATAAACAAGTAACTTACCGGCTTTGATTATAACACATTTTATTATCAAATATCGGAATACATTTTAAATTATTTAAAGTTTTATTCGCCTTTACTTGCTTTGCGTTATTGTAGTAATATTTAATAGTTACAGTCAGTTTGTTCTTGAGCCCCAGTAGAACTAGATACCTCCAACCTCGGGAGGTTCAATGCAAACCCTTGAAACCATAAAACGACAGTACCGGACCAAGTCTCAAAAATTCCAACTTATGAATGAATTACAATCTGGTGGTATAACTATTTCCACCCTTGCTAGAAAGCATGGTATTTATCCCGTCACGATTCATAATTTGAAGAGAAAAGATGTCTAAAGACTTCAAAAAAGATTCAATCGATGTTCATGAACTTCTTCAAGAACTCGAGAAGTTAAAAATAAGAAAATACTCATCTTAATAAAGCTGTCGGTGACATGGCGATTAAAAATGAAATCCTGAAGACAGCTAATGATGTTCTTAAAAAAACACCTATCGAAAAAGTTGAAATAGCCAAAGAAGTGATTCAAATTATTACCTAGAAATACTTAAAGAATAGAATACGCAGAGACCTTGATGTTAGAAGGGCATCCCTTTATTGGAATAAAAAGAATAATCAAATGAAACGTGTTCGATATAAAAAAGAATTAGACCCGGAAGTTCTTGCAGAAATTAAGCCATACTTAAGACCATACTGAGCTATGGACAAAAAAGAGTAACCACAATGATTAACAAAAAACGTAAAATTGAAGGTCTACCGAGGTATAGCATGTAGAGAATTTTTCGATTGATGGAGCTCAATGGTCTCCTCCTGAAGAAAGAGACTGTTCTCCGAGATCATCATTTGAGTGAAGAGATTATCACTCTTCACTCAAATGCTCGCTGGTGCTCAGACGGTTTAGAAATTAGATGTTTCAATGGGAAAAGATCCACGTTGCTTTTTCATTATATTACCATGACCGAGGCGCCATTTTATGTGTTGCAAGTAAGCAACCTCTTTTAGGAATAGACATCCAGAACCTCATGATCCAAAGTGTGGAAACCAGATTTGAATGTGGGAAAACGCCAAGAGATATTCAGTGGCTTAGTGATCGTGGTTCAAACTACAGGACTCTAGATACCAAGCAACCTGGAAAGGATCTTCGCCTTGCTTACTGTTTAATTGCGGCTTATCGTTCGCAATCTAATGGTATGTCGGAAGCTTTTGTTGGGACTTTAAAGAGAGATTACGTTGACACCAGTGACTGTTTCGACGCTGACTAAGGTGTTAGAAATGTTATCAGGATGATTTAAAGATTATATCGAAGTTGATCCACATTCTGAACTTGGAATCATGAGCCCAGTTGAGCAAAAATAAATAGATCAAGGTTACTAGTCAGTTGAGTATTAAAGTATACAATAAGCATCCATGAGATTAAGGCTAAATGTGATTTTTTTTAAAATTTTTAATCAATTAGCGTCGTTTTTGATTTATCAATATAAAGTTAATTAGAATTAGTTGATATTATACCTTTTGGAGTACTTAAGAAGTTTGTTAATTATTTTTTAAATGAATATCAATAGCAATCCTAATAATATTTAACAAATCTGACTTTAGGAAATTATTATGCATATTTTATTGATCTTTTTTCTTACTTTAATTATTTCATCCTGCATTTCCAGAGACAAAAAAAGTTTTCATCAGTTTAGTACCTTACCCGGAATGATTGGCTGTGAGGATGGTTATAAGAAGTTAAAAATTACCTATGAAAGTGAAATTATCATTCACGGTTCATACTTCAAGAATACGCCGACAGAAACTCAAGTAACCAACTTTTTAAATGAGCAAACAAATTTTTTATTTGGAACTTTTCATGATGGAATTCCGATGAAAAGTTATAATTTTTTTGTATCCAATGAAAAACCTGAATTTAAAATTCACAAAATCTACAAAACACAGTATGGTTCAGATTTAACGGTTGATAAGTTAGAATCCCCAAGAGCTTCAGATTATCTGAATTATTTCTACAGCAATAAGATAAGTCCCAAAAGAAACGATCAAGCTTTTGCGGTAAATTTTACTACGGATATCAATGTTCATTTTTGTGGGAGCATTGTACCAACTGAACTTTCTTTGACTTTACCTAAAGATCCATACCTCGCTTACTGGTCTGTTAATCCATCCGAGAGGCGTTTGATGAAAAACGCTCATTTTACAAATATTACTAATCCATGTGCACATGATGAGTTTGTTGAGATAAAGTCACCAACATTTTTATGGTATAGTTGGTCTCCCCGTCGAAAGTCTTATGATGCTAATAAGAAGATATTCGATTGCAATCAGATAGTTCAGAATAAAGTGGTCACCTCCGCAAAGATAACTCAAATTCCATTAATTCAGAAAAAAATGAATTTTTACTGGAAAAATAAAAACAAAATATTCTTGTCAGCCATCTTTGGCAGAATTAACAATTCCCCTGATGGGATCAGAAAAACTAATGAGATTTTTCAAAAACTAGTTGATAAAAAAGATGGTGGTTGGAATTTGTTAAAAACAGAGATATCTGGATCTGGAGACCTGGGTTTGATTTCTTTTGTTAATTTTTTTGAAGAAATAGAAAAAAAATACGAAGTTAATTTTAAATTTGATCAGGAGAGAAAAATTTATCAAGCAGTTATCGAAAAAGATAAAAAAATAATTGAACTAAATCTTTACTTCGGAGGGACAGATTTAGAATGGGAAAAAGATCCGTATTATTTATCCAATCTTTTGTATTTTTTTGAGCATTCTGACTTGTTCTTTTATTTTGGGCACTCAGGTATGGGGCAAAATTTTGATTTCAAAAGAATTTCAGAGGGATTAAACATTCCTGAGCATGAGCTTATAAAAAAAATCAGGACAAAAAAAGAAGTCTTTTATTCATTTATGGGTTGCTATTCGACGGCCTACATCGGCGAAGAGATTTTAAAGGCCAGGTCTGGATTGGGTACAAATCTTGCTTTATCCGGTGTGAGGCATTTCGTTACTGACTTTCCTCAATTGTTTTTAGAAAATATTTTCAGTCAGGAGGAGAATTTCCATTATCCAAGCTATTGGCAAAACTTAATCTTCTTGTATTTGCAATAAAAATTTTTATTATGACTAGTTTTAATTTTTCAATAGAGTTTTACTGATAAATTTAATTTGTTTATGGACAGAGGTTGACTCTTGCGGTTGTGAGTGTCTAGTCTTTTTATTTAGTGACAATGTTTTTTAATTTATAAGATTTTAACTATATTACAGGTTTTTAAAGGTTTATATGCTCCATGGTAACATTTTTAAGTGTTACTCTTGTCTGATTAATGAGTTTAAAATTTTACAATTCGTCGTCCGCGTCATTTTTGATGGATAAACATTCAAATTTAATGGTATAATACCGATTAAGTTGTAAATACATCAAATAGGGACATAGTGAATTTAGAAATCAAGTTTGATGATGCATATCTCATACTGAATAAGTCAGACGTTGTTTACGTTTTCACCTCCCATGACTCAGATTCATCTGACCAGTCTTTTTACTATACAATAAGTGGCGAGTCTTCCCGAGTCATTAGTTACCTATATGAAAATAACAAGGGATTCAGTGTTGAGGAGCTTTCAACAAAGCTAAGCACAACAGAGGGTAAAATCTTGGAGGTTATTAAAACTCTCATCGAAATGAGAATTATCAGTTTACCTTCCAATTTTCCTAAAAATGTAAAATCTGATTACAGTGAAATAGAAAAAGTTATTGTTGAGCCTCAGGATTTAAGTATCGTGGCTTCAAATGATAATAAATACAAAGATATTTATAATCCTTTCATCAGATTGACGTGAAATTTAAAGAAATATTTATCTTCCATTTACTTTTTTTCTTTTCCTATGATTTAGCAATTTCAGCGAATTCTCAGACTCAACTCCTCGGTTGCGGACAAAAACAAAGCATTGCAACAGTTATTGTTAAAAATAAAATCAATCCTCAAGATTTAAAAAAAACTAATCATGATGAATCTCTTCTCCTGAAACTATCGACAGAACAACTTAAATTTTTTTACGGAGTTTTTCATTTTGGTTTAAATAGTGCCGAAGAGTTTTATTCTATTATTCCTAATAGTCAGGAGTTAGATATATTAAAGGAAGGCAAGGACTACTATTATAAGGCAACCTTCTTAGCAGATTACTGTGGTTCTAAGAGTTCTTCATTCTCATTTGATGTGGCTCTTCCAGGAACCTTAACATCACCATTAAAATTTATAAAGAAATCCTCTTACAGAAAAATTCGTTTTAATAAAACTGTAAAAAAAATCTTTCCATGTACAGATGAAGAGTATTTAAATTTAAATTTTGATGACCTTTGGTATACGTGGAATCCCTTCAAATCAGGGGTAGACTCAGATAATAAACCCTTTTTTTGCTCTGAAATCTTAAAAAAATTTCCCAACGCCCATGTGAAAATAGAATTTGAATCAATAAAAAGGATTCATACTAAGATTAAAAAATATGTTCCAAAGGAAATTGCAATAATTTTTGGGAAAATAAGTTCAATCACAAGCGACAAGGTCATTGAAAAATATTTAAATACATTTATGACATCAGTTGAAAAAGGCAAGTCACCACCTGTCATTGATGAAAATTTTGATCTTCATGCTCTTTCCTATTTCTTAAGTTCTCTTAGTGAGCGCTACCGCATTACAAAAGCTTCAATGATTGATGAGTCTATTGTTTCCATGAACGTTTTAATAAATCACCAGAAGGTGACGATTAAACTTTTATACTCAGAAACTGAATTAAATCCATCTTCTTTAGATTATGAAAAAAAACTTTTATCATTACTTCAAAGTTCTGATGTATTTATTTACATTGGCCACTCGGGTTTTGGGAAGAATTTAGATATCAAGGAACTTGGAAGAGTACTTAAACTCTCAGAGGCGGAATTAAAAGAAAAAATGAGAACCAAAAACAATCAAGTCATCGGAATCAATTCCTGCTTTGCCTCAAGTTATTTTGGAGATGATGTCACCAAATTCAGAGAGGGTTTAACAACCGATTTTTATCTTTCGATGAATTCGAGGTATCTTCCTAATTTCCCCCTTTTTATGATTGAAAGATCTGTAGAAAAATCTGGGGAAGACTTTTATCCTAAGGACTGGATGGGAAAATTTTACTTAAAGAGAATCTATCATGAGTAGCAAAATTGTCTTGAATTACCCTGGGCCTTTCACCTGGTCCTCTCATAAGGATACTATTCCGGTTCTAAAAGAAATTTGGACGGAGTGTGGAGCAGAAATTATAGATGTATGGCACCCCATCAATACTAATCTTTCTTTTGATTTTAAAAAAATTATCTCAAGTGATGTGCTTGTTTTCCCCTTAGGACAGCAACAAAATAATGCCATGGCGTCTCTTTGTTATTTACGTAAGTTTGGCTGGAAAGGGCACTCACTTATTATGATCGCAGGAGAAGGAATTCTAAAGTACCGTCAACTTAGTTCGAACTTAAATTATCTTAGTGATAAAGATACATTTATTTTTAATAGCTCAAGAGAGAAAGAGGTTTTCAGGAGTCATTTCTCTGATCAATTTAAGACCTGTGTGATACCACTTCCAATAAACGAGAAAGTTTTTAATTGTGATCTCTATGATGATCGCAATTCAATTAGAGAAGATTTTAAGATTTTAACATCGGATAAAGTTATTCTCTACGCAGGAAGAGTAAGTACTCAAAAAAATATTGTCTCACTTCTCACCATTTTAAATATGCTCAGAGAAACTGATAATAATTGGAAACTCATTATAGCAGGTTCCTATGATGACCTTGGAGTTCCCTACATGGAAAACTCTAAGGCACCTTATCTTTATGAAATAAACTACTGGATGAATCACTTGAAACTAAAGGATTCAGTTCGTTTTCTGGACAGCTTAGAACCTAGTGAACTTTCAAGACTAATGTTTGCGAGTGATGTTTACTTGTCTGCAACTCTCCATTGTTCTGAGGATTTTGGTTTAAGTGTGTCCCAGGCAGTATCAATGAAAGTGCCTTGTTTAACAACCTACTGGGGTGGCGGGGTTGATTTTATTGATAAGGGGCAGGTCGGTAAGATTCCAGTTTTTTATACTGAGAATGGTCTAAAAATTGATTATAGATCAGCATATAAATCGGCTTTACAGGCGATAAACACTCGGCCTGTTTTAGAAAATTATTTTTCTAATAAGAGTATAAAGGGAAAATGGAGAAATCTTATTGAGGGAAATTTTGAGCCAACTCTAAATTTTAAACCATCTCAATCTTCAATTGATCTTTCTGGGAAGGATTTTTTTAAATGCTTCTCTTTATCTTATGGAGCATTAGCAGTTGAGTCCACAAAGCCTGACAGGTTTTATTTAAATCCTCATTGGGTTGAATCTTCTAAACATCTTTTTGATCCACTTGCTTTTAAGAGGTCTTTTCCTGATCAGTTCGATTCAAAAAAAATGGGCATCGAACTTCCTGACTTAAGCTAATCAATTGAGGTAGTCCTTATGTCATTTAGTTTTGATGAGAAATGTAAAAGAACTTTCTGCCCTCTTCCTTGGAATCATTCTTATTTAAATCTCGATGGCTCCTTTCATGTCTGTTGCACAGGCCAGAGTTTTGGCAATGAAATTATGATGAATTTTGGAGAGAAGGCCTCTATCGAATCAGGGTATTCAACGATTGAAGTCATGAACAGTGATTTTATGAAAAAGCTTCGTTTAGATATGCTCAAGGGACGATGGTCCTCAATGTGTCAGAGGTGTGAAGTTACTGAAAAAAATAATGGAGTAAGTCGGAGAAATTTAGAAATCAAGACCCACGAATCAAAAATTGAAGAGATGCTTGAATCAACTCTTGAAGATGGCACTATCAATTATCCTGTTACCTCCATCGATTACCGTTTGGGGAATGTTTGCAACCTCCAGTGCCGGATGTGTAATCCAAGATCATCCAAATTATGGATTGAAGACTGGAATAAAGTAGTGCCACAAAATGAAAAAGTTTCTCCGGAAGTGATTGAATCCTTAAAAAGATATGACTGGATAGATTCAGAAGATCTTATTAAAGATTTTAAGGAGAAATCTCTCCATCTTGAACACATTCAGTTTGCCGGAGGGGAGCCACTTCTTGTGCCTCAGATGTCTCGTATCCTTGAATTATGCATTGAATCTGGAAACTCAAAAAATATCATCATAAGTTACACGACAAATCTTACACACCTTCCAAAAAAGGTGCTTGATTTGTGGAAGTATTTTAAAGGTGTTAAAATTTTAGCAAGTATTGATGCCGTTGGAGATCTGAACCATTATATCCGATATCCCTCTAATTGGGACGAGATAGATCAAAACCTTAAATTTATAGATGAGAATTATGAATCGTTAAATGTTATTGAGTGCATTTTGAATACTACAGTTGGGGCATTAAATGTTTGCAGCCTGAATAAGATATATAACTACCTTTCAACATTTAATTTTGTCGTGAAAGTCCCTAATTTATCAAACCTTCAATTTCCGAGCTATCTTGCTACTACTGTCCTTCCGGCACCTTTAAAAAAATTGGCCTCAATTCAGTTAACTCAAATTAAAATGAGTCATATTCATATTTTACCTGATCATCAAAAGTATCTTGTAGAGAACATTAATAATGTCATTCAATTTATGAATTCTTATGATGGGTACAGGACTGAGGAATTTCAGAAATTTAAAAAATTTCAAAATGATTTTGATAAACTCAAAGGGCTTAATCTTCTTGATTATTGTAGAGAGTTTGAAAAATTTATTTAAAACCTTTCACTTATTAAATACTTTCCTCACCGCCACCACCATCAATTATCCTGCCAAGGTGACCAATAAAAGTGACGTGACAGAATTCACCATAGAAAGATCAAACCCTGAACTTTTTTGAAAATTACTTCTTAGAATTTGAATCAAGGCCATCATGCTGGTTGAAAGAATAAAAATCATAGGTATCAGAGTAAAGGAGAGTCTTTTACCGCTTTAGTGGAGCCAGGCCGAAATTATAAGTAACGTCATGGCCGAAGGTGCTACGGTGGAGAGCGCTCCAAGAATTGCCTCTCTCCAACCTGATATGCCAGTTAAAATTCAATAAGG
>CANHIY010000077.1 GCA_947461175.1 Bacteriovoracaceae bacterium | reverse complement strand
CTACAAACTTCTAATTTTCAGAGTTCAAGTCCGAAATGCTAAGTTTTGTATTTTGAAGTTCATTTTTAAGACTAACAGAAAAGGATTTTGGAATGAATCTAGTAAACTTGATCTCCCAAAAAGAACTGATAGAACGACGTGGTCAGATAAAAAAGGTATTCTTTTACCGTATTTGCGGCGCTGGGATGGGACCTGCGGCAGTACTCGTGAAACAGGCAGGATTTGAAGTTCATGGTGCAGATTCGGCCTTCTATCCCCCCATGAGTACTTTCCTGGAAACAACTGGAATTCCTCTTTATAAATTAGATCAAGTCAATAGTTCGTTTCTAAAAAATTATGATCTGATTGTTGTGGGCAATTCAGTTTCCGGGAAATCAGACGCTGCCAGGATGATTGAAGAATCAGGTATTCCCTTTACCTCATTCCCCTCAGCTTTAGGTTCTTTGGTTTTAAAAGAAAAGAACGTCATTGGTATAGCGGGAACTCATGGCAAAACCACAACCACTTATTTTATGACTCAACTTTTAGAGAAGCTTGGTCAGAATCCTGGGTATCTAGTGGGAGGAATCATTGAGGGGCGAGACCCGGCAAAGCTTGGAGCTAAATATTTTGTAATTGAGTCAGATGAATATGATTCCTCTTATTTTCATAAAATTTCTAAATTTCGTCTTTATGAGTTAAAAAATTTAATCCTTACCTCTTTAGAATTTGATCATGCAGATATTTTCTCATCAGTGGAAAAAATTGAGGATGAATTTCGAGATGTCATACCTGAAATGAAATCCACTTTGATTTTTAACCAAGATTATCCCTCTGCCATGAAACTTTTTAAAGATTACTTCGGGAAAAAAAGTCATCAGCAATGGTATCTCTACGGCGAGGGTTCAGAAGCAGGACCATTTGATGTGAAAACATTTGAAAACCGATCAGAGTTTTCTATTTTGTGGAAAAATCAAAGAATTAATTTCTATTCCAGCGTGGTAGGACTTCATAATGTTTTAAATTTAACGAGTTGTTTGATTTATCTACTTTCTGAAGGTTTTAATGTTCCTGATGTTCAGAAAGCTGCTCAAGATATAGGTATGGTTAAACGTCGTCAGGAAGTTCGTGGCAGATACCGTGATATGATAGTGATTGATGATTTTGCTCATCATCCCCGAGCTATTACGGTGACCTTGGACGCCATAAGGGCCCGTTTCAAAAACAAAAAGGTCATTACCATTTTTGAACCTATTTCAGCAACGGCAAGATCTTCAATTTTTCAAGGAGAATTCAGAGATTCACTTTGTGCCTCCGATAAAGTCATAATTGCTAAGGCCAGTATTCCAACCACTGCACTTACTGGTCAAGATTTAGACGTGGAACTTCTTACAAAAGAAATCGGACAGCAAGGAAAACCTTCTATCTGTGTAACAAATCTTGATGACCTCAGACGATCAATTGATCAATACACTGAAAAGGACGCTGTTCTTCTGGTCCTGAGTAATAGAACTTGTCTGGGACTTTGGGAGTCTGGTTTTGTTCAAGAAATTAAACCTTAGGTTGATTTATTTTTTCGTTTGTCTCCTTTCACTGACTTCCTGTGCTTCAACCATTCAGTGGGAAGGGAGCATGGAGAGACACATTGAATCCTACATGGATTCTTTCGATAAGTTCAGAAGACTTACCTGTGTTTCTAAGTCAGAGGCTCTTTTTGACAATTATCTTCTGGAATATAGAGGGCAGGGATACTGGATACCTGAACTAGAAGAAGATGTTGACGTTGAAACTATCAAGTCTTTAATTCCGGTGATGCAAAAAAAACTCACCTGGATCCGGGAACAAAAACAAAAAGTCTCACACTTTGGAATAGCTGATGAGAAAGTCACAAAACCTCTCAGGAAAATGTTAGGAGATCTTCTCCATCTTAAAAAAACAGAGCTTTCGGAAGATGAAAGGAAAAAGAATAGTGCCAGAAGAGAATCTCTAAAATTATTGGATGAACTTCTTAAGAACTATGAGGATCTCATAAAAAAAGTTTCTTATTTTTCAAATTTTCAATATCCAGTGGACCATCTTAAAAACCGAAAAGTTCACGATAGTTACAGAGAGAAAGAAGATTCACCATCCATAAAAATTTCTAATTACACCTTTCTCTATCGAAAACTTCTCGAAGATGGGGCCTACAATAAAGATCACACAGGCTCTGATATTTATCTTAGAACCACCATTGATACCCTTCATTTTGAGCTTGCTCAGCACGACTTTTATCTTTCTGAGGACGCCCGTTATGATGCAGAATTTGTTCTCTCCAAGATAGAGGCCGAGCTTTCCAAGGGGAAAAACAGGATTTTAGAAAGGCTTAATGAATGGGAACAAAGAACAAAAAGAACTTATGATTTTTATTATTCACTCACACTTCCTGAAAATATGGTGCCCTCCATCTCCGGTGATAAAAACTCGACCCCTAATCGTCAGCTTATTCGTGAACACAATCACGCCTCTGAGCGGCTAAAAGAATATGTTTATACCAAACAGGCAGAAGTTTACCACCATTGGTTGGGTCAACCGGAGCTTCACAAAGCAATATTTGTTTTAGAAACAATTCTTCTTAATGAAGTAGGGGGCGTCGATGGAGAGGACGCTCTGGAAAGGATGGATGTGGCGAGAGTTGTTTTAAACAGACTTGATAAGCCTAAGTATCTAGCTTTTGGCAAGAACGAGTTTATTTATCCCTACTTAAAAAAAGTGACGAGTGATTTTCATTTAAAAAATGAGCGCTGGTTGAACGCTCTCTTTAAGCAGGGGGAGTTTTCTTTTACCTACTATTATATGAATGGTGTTTCAAAAATCTTTTGTCCTGATACTTCACCCAAAGCCAAGAAGCTCAGACGAAAAAATGTAGAAATTGCTCTCCAGGTTTTAAAAGAAGGCTCCACCTTATTTCAAACCACCCGCTATTTTTCCCGTGCCAGTATGATTGGGCGAATACACATGGACTCTATCTGGGAAGATTATGTTCCTTATCCAGAAAGACCAGGACTTCTAGCGGAAGGACAAAAAAAATTAATAAAATCATTTCAAAACAATGATTATACTTTTCTTTACGCATTTAAGGATCCGGAATCCTCAACTTATCAGGTGGTGGAGATCGCTGGAAAAAATTATGCCCTAGGGGAAAAGAACGGAGTGAAATTATTTTTTCACCACAGAAATCCCCACTATTTTCGCTATTTCACCAGGACTAAAAATCCTTCCAGGTAGTCAGCTTTTATTTATAATTGTTTCTCTTTAAATAATTTAAAAATACTTTTTGAAAAACTAGTTCTGGCAGGGTATAAATTCGCACTAGATTATTATTTGTTTAGATATGACAGGAGTATAACCTATGTTGAAAGATTATATGTTCACCTCTGAATCAGTAACTGAGGGACATCCAGATAAAATTGCTGATCAAATTTCAGATGCTATCCTCGATTCCATGCTGGCCCAGGACCCAAAGTCACGGGTTGCTTGTGAAACTCTTATTACCACAGGCCTCGTTGTTGTGGCCGGAGAAGTTACAACAGGTGCGAATGTAGACATTAATGAAACTGTTCGTAAGACCATTAAAAAAATTGGTTATGACCATTCTGATAAAGGCTTTGATGCTAATACGTGTGGTGTGACCATCGCTCTTGGCAAGCAGTCTCAGGATATTGCCATGGGTGTGAATGAAGGAGAAGGGAAGTACCTTGATCAGGGTGCAGGTGACCAGGGGCTTATGTTTGGTTATGCGATTAATGAAACCGAGTCTTACATGCCTATGACCATAGACCTTTCTCATAAACTTGCTCATAAACTTTCTGAAGTACGACATAACGGAATCCTGAAGGATCTTCGGGCAGATGGGAAGACTCAGGTAACTGCTCAGTATATTAATGGAAAACTTTCTCGAATTGATGCCATCGTTGTTTCTACTCAACATGCAGAAAGCATGACTCAGAAACAGATTGAGGAAGGAATTATGGAAGAGGTGATAAAGAAGACAGTCCCTTCCAACCTTATTGATAAGAATACGAAGTATTTTATTAACCCAACGGGCCGCTTCGTGATTGGCGGACCTATGGGAGACTGTGGTCTTACGGGAAGAAAAATTATCGTGGACACTTACGGTGGGCACGGTGCTCATGGTGGGGGAGCATTTTCAGGTAAAGATCCATCAAAAGTTGACCGTTCAGCAGCTTATGCTGCCCGACATATTGCAAAGAACGTGGTGGCCGCTGGACTAGCAGATCGCGCTCTGGTTCAGGTTGCCTATGCAATCGGTGTGGCAAAGCCCATGTCACTTTTAATTGATACTTTTGGCACTTCTAAAGTGGATGAAATGAAACTTACTTCTGCCATTAATGAGCTTTTTGATATGAGACCAAAGGCAATTATTCAGCGTCTTGATTTATTACGTCCCATCTACTCTGAAACCGCGGCCTATGGACACTTCGGTCGTACGTCGAAGAATAATGGTTTTACATGGGAAAAGCTGGATATGGTCGAAAAATTAAAAGGTATGTTTTAAAATAGATTAAATCTAAACAGGAAGGCCCTTACGAGGGCCTTTTTTTTATGCAAGAAATTTTTTTTCTGGCCCGTCATACACCCTTTTGGTCCGTTCCTCTGATTATTATTGGAGCTGAGTTTGCTTATTTATTTTGGCTTAGAAAAAAGAAGGCCACTGTTGTGGTTTGTCTCATTTTTACGTTAATCGGTTTAGTGTGTACTGGTTTTTATGTCTGGGCCGGTGGTCCTGAAAAATCAGTTAAGATCGTAAAGAAAATTTATATTGAACATTTTCTCAACCAACCAAGTCTTTAGAATGATAGGTTCGTCTGAAATAATCTTACATTCAACATCTTGTATTTAATTTTTTTATTTTCAGTTAAGACTTTCTCAGTCTGAAAATTGACACTAATAGGGTGTGTCCTGTAAATTGATTGGCTTGGAGGATCTATGGATCATATGAATTTTCCACATCAAAATGTTGATGGGTCTCTGGCCGATAACTTTCCACCAGTTATTATTGTTGAAGATGATAATCTTCTAGGAATCAGTCTTAAAAAATACTTAGAACAAACGTTAAAATTAAGAGTCGAGCTCTACATTGGTGTAGAAGATCTTCTCATGAATTTTTCCAGATACCACAACAAAGAATCTTCTTTTTGTCTCATTACAGATATTAGCCTTGAACAAGGTTCTGATGGATTGTTTCTCATCGATATTTTGAAAGAAAAGGGATTCGAATTTGTCCCAATTGTAATGACCGGTTTTGCTAGCATTGAGACTGCAATTGCCGCTACGAAAAAGGGCGTTTTTCATTACTTAACCAAACCTTTTGAATTGGAGAATCTCAAAAATCTTGTGATTGAGGCTTTTGAAAAAAAATTATCGAAAGTTTTTCCTGAAGGAATGTTCGAAAACTCGACGAAGAATTCTTCTTCCTGTGAGCCTAAAGCTTTATCTAAATTAAGTTTCGATGGTCTAATAAAAGATGACTTATTTCATGGCATGATTGGACGTTCAAAGGCCATGAAAAATGTTTTTGAAAGGATTGAAAAGGTTGCCAGGACTGATTCTACAATCCTCATTATGGGACCTTCAGGAACAGGTAAAGAGTTAGTCGCTTCTGCCATTCATAAACTCTCAGCTCGCTCCCATAAGAATCGTGTTTCAGTTAACTGTGGTGCTATTCCCTCGGAACTTTTAGAGAGTGAGCTTTTTGGGCATGTCCGTGGGGCCTTCACGGGAGCTATTTCTAACCGGAAAGGTCGTTTTGAATTTGCCCAGAATGGAACAATTTTTCTTGATGAAATTGGAGATATGCCATCACTTCTTCAGGTGAAACTCTTAAGAGTGCTTCAAGAGAGAGTGATTGAACCTGTTGGGCAATCAGAGACTCTTCCTATAGATGTACGAGTTATTGCGGCAACACACAGGGATTTAGATAAAGCCGTTCAGGAAGGTAAATTTCGGGAAGATCTTTTTTATCGCCTTAATGTCATTCCTATCCGGATGCCTGCTTTAAAAGAAAGAAGAGAGGATATTCCTCTTCTCATTTCTCATTTTCTTGATAGATTTGTTTCCGCAGATCGATCTAATCAAATCACTTTCTCTTCCGATACGTTGGATCTTCTTCTTGGATATGATTGGCCAGGAAACGTTCGTGAGCTTGAAAATGTGATTGAAAGGCTTGTTATACTTAGAGGGGGGAGTGAAATTCTTCCGGAAGACTTGCCGGCAAAGATTTTCAGATCCAACCCACTTGCTACTCAACAGTATAAAACTTTATTTGAACTGCCAGACTCTGGAGTGGATCTTAAACAGATTCTTTCTGATATAGAAGATTCACTAATTTTACAGGCGATGAATCGGACTGGTGGTAACAAGAATCAGGCGTCAAAACTTTTGACTCTGAACAGGACTACCCTTATTGAAAAAATGAAGAAGAAGAATTTGGAATTATAATTAATTCTTAGTTCTTCGTTGTTCTGAATTTTTAATTGATTCCCGTATAAAATAATTGATGGCTTTATTTCGTTGGGCGCCCCCAAGGAGTGCTCTGAGATCATCATGGACACTGTCATCATAAATCAATGAATTGAGGGTACCAGGACCTTTGTCTATTCTGGTGAGAATTTTATTTAAACTCCCAGAAGACTCGTTTAGGTTATTCATACCAGTATTTATGTTTTTAATCATTTGGTTTAGATTGGAGTCTTTTAGGTCGGATGTAATCTTTTCCATGTTTCTTGCCGATTTGTTCATAGAACTAATCGTTTCAACTAAGATTTGACCATCGTTTAGGTGGGTAAGCACTTGATCTATTTTAAGTAGAATCCTCTCTGAAATTTGAGCGATGGATTCTCCTTTTGTCATGATATTTTTGAAATCAACCACTTCTTCAGACAATAAGACGTCACTTTCTGGATCAAAGGCCTTAGCATTTTTAGAGCCTTTGAAGATCTCCACATATTTGTCTCCCACAAGTCCAGCTGTAGAGATAGAAACTTTTGAATCTTTTCTGATCCACTTAATCTCTTTTTTTAGAATCTTCATTTCAATTTCAACAGCATTATCTGAAATGATTTGAATGTTTTTCACAGTACCAATTCTAATTCCTTTGAGTTCTACATAGGAACCAGTTTTAAGATTTGAGACATTGGCGACTCTCGCATAGATGTTAATTTTGGGTTCAAAAAGAGAGGTCTCTTTGCCAATACTTGCCACCATTATCATGAGAATGAGGGTTAGAAAGGAGATAAAGATTCCAACTTTTATGAGATTTTTCTGATCTTTTTTTCGAACTATCATTTCATCCTCATTCGTATTTTAAAAATGTTTTTACAAAACTATCATTACTATTTTCAAACTCTTCAGTGGTTCCATTGAAGTTAATAACACCGTCTTTCAAGATTAATATACGATCGCAGATTCTGAGAGCAGTCGGTATATCATGAGTGACTAAAATACCTGAAATTCCCTGCTCTTTAAATTTTTTCATGACATCAATGACCAGTTCTACATTTGAGGGATCGAGTCCAGCGGTTGGTTCATCATACAAAAGTATCTCAGGATTAAGGATCATGGCCCTGGCAAGTCCTACTCTTTTTTGCATTCCTCCGGACAGATCTGAAGGCATTAAGTCTTTGGCACCTTCCAAGTTTATTATCCTTAATACATTCATAACTTTTTGCTCGATTTCCAGCTCATTCAATTTTGTATGCTCAAAAAGTGGATAGGCCACATTCTCAAATACAGAATCAGAATCAAAAAGAGCACCATTTTGAAAGGAGTAGGATATTCGGGTGCGTATTTTATACAACTCAACTTCAGTGAGGTTATCTATTCTTTGATGATGATAGAGAATTTCGCCATCATCGATTTCCTCAAGACCAATAATACTTCTTAAGAGAACTGACTTACCGGTACCGGATGGCCCCAAAAGGCCAATGGTTTCTCCGAGATTAAGATCAAACGAAACTCCGTTATGGACTTTTTTAAACCCAAAATTTTTAAACACATTCTTTACTTCAAGTATTTTTTGCATAAGTTAGTCAAAGATAAGGATTAATATTTTACTCAAAAAGAAGTCTGATATGAGTATGATAATCGATGTTCTTACGACCACCCATTTTGCTGACGATCCCACACCCTTCGTCCCATCTTTTGTTTCAAATCCCCTGAAGCAGGCGAGAATAGAAATAACGAGGCCAAAAAAAGCGCACTTTGCCATAGACCCAAAGACATCACTTAATTTAATAGTCGATAATACCTTGTTTACATAAAATCCTGGAGTCATATTAAATTCAATATTGGCTATGGTTAAACCACCAAGAATCCCCATGAAGGCCGAAAGAGTAGCCAGAAGGGGAAGGGAAAGGATGCTCGCCAAGACTCTGGGGACAACCAAAACCCTCATGGGATTAGTTCCCAATGCTCTGATAGCATCTATTTGCTGAGAGACTTTCATTGCTCCAATCTCAGCACTGATTCCTGAGCCTATTCTTCCAGCAATGAGAAGTGATGTAAAAATAGGGGCCAGTTCGCGCATTAAAGATAGGGAGACGATGGCCGGTACATAAAGAGTCCCACCAAATTTTTCCAGTCCGTAGCCGAACTGAAGTGTCATGACGAGTCCAGTAACGATTCCTATGACAATGGTGATAGATAAAGATTCAATTCCAAGATGTATGATCTGCTCCAGGAATCTTCCTAGGTAAAAAGGTCTTGAGAGCATGCAGTAAAAGGTGTCCTTGGTGAATAATGTCACATCTCCGATGACCCTCATGTCCTGTTTTAATTTATTTTTAATCATTTAAATATCACTGAATTAAGAAATTTTTCAAAATCATTGGTTTGAATGTTTGTTCCTTCAGGATTAATTGAAAGAAAGTCAAAGTAACAGTTATCCCTTCTGGTGTTTAATAATTTAAATGTCACCCTGACTCCATCCATAAGGCCAGAAGCATCTAAACGGAAAGATTCACGGTCGTGGAAGGATTCATAATTACTAAGAATTACTTTAAATTCTTTGATGCCACTGAATGTTTTTAGCCCAATTTGCTCTAAAGAGGATCCCTGGAACTCGTCACAAAAACTATTGGATAGAAGGATCCTTCCATCTTTTTTATTTTCAAAAATAAAATCTGATCTTTGATCATTTTTTTGAACCCACTCACTTTCATTAAAGGAGAGAAAGTAGCGTGAACCTTTCGCCGTTTTGGGACTTTCCTTAATGCCAGTAAAGAATGAGCATCCAGAAAAAAGAATCATAAAAAAAACTAATTTCATATTTTACTATTTCCAGCGGGTAATCTTCTTAAACATTTTAAGTTATTGTTTTGTTTATGGATATAGGATTTTAGAGCGTTATGCAGGGAGTATTTTGCCTATGGGTAAAATAGTTCTTCTGAAAAATCAAAATTAAGCTAAACTGATTTTAGTAGGTAAAATTGGCCACATGAAGAGGCCATGATTTGAACTAAAGTAAAGACAGGAAGTCTTCACGGATGATTAAGTTACTGACATACCCTATAACTTGTTTTTTCTTTATTTTGGTGGTTTCACTCACCGTTAAAGCTGAGATTATTAATCAGGAAAATTTGAAAACCCATCTCCGTTGGAACTTAATTGTTCCAAAAGAGCAGTTTCATATTGTCAAAAGAGACCAGACCGTTTTTATAGAAACGGTTAATCTTGAAATCTTTCAAAACTTATCTTCTGAACTCTCTGCTTTAAAGCTCGATAGACAGTATTTTGGTGAATTAAAAATTTCAAAAGATGAATATCCTTCAAAGCCACTTACAATTTCTGTTCAATTAAGTGACCCCTCCATAGAACTTTTTTCTTTCTACAGGGATATTGATAAAAAATATATCCTGGACTTTTGGATCAATAAGGATTCAAAAACAGATTTCCAAAAAAATACTTCTCTCAAAAATTCAAAGCCCCTTCCTCTTCCCCCCGAAAAAATAAAAGAAAAAAAAGATCCACCTATAAAAATTTCAAAAAGTTTGATTTCAGGTGACAGCAGTATTTTGCCAGTATTGGATGCAACTGGTGAAAATTCGAAACAACCACCAGCTAATCCTGAGTTTAGAGATTTTAGATATGGTGCAAGTTTTATTTGGGACTATGCTCCCATGATTCCTCAGATAGAAAAGGACATAAACCTTAATGCTAAAATACCTGATTATTTATACCCCATAAAAGATCGGGAAAATCTTGATGACCCTAAAGAAGCACATATGCAGCTCTCCATTAATTTCTATAAAGAAGGTAACTGGGGACTCATGAATAAGTCCATTTCACTTTATGAAAAAAAATACGGAATGGATTCAAATCATATTATGAATCAGTTTCTTAAGGTCAATGTACTCCTTAAGGGTAATCTTGCAAAACCCAACCGTGGCATTACTGTCTCAGCGATGACGATGCTACAGAACATCAAGGATATGACAAAAGATTACGAGCTTAAGTCTTCCAGTCTTAGGTACCTCATCCAACATTATGTAGACAGCAAAGATCACATCAGGTCACTAGAGCTTGCTAAGGAGCTTTATGTAGAGTCGGCAGGCGAATTTCACCATGAACTTACTTCTTATGCTGCAGTTGTGATACTCCACTCTCTTGCAGAACTTAAACAGGTGGATAAAATAGATTCTTTCTTGAAAGAAAATAAAAAAACAGAAAAATTACTACCTCCTCAGATGAGCCTTGCTTATCTTTCCTTTGCCATGCTTTCAAGAGGTGAGACTAAAGATCTCATCAGTCGTTTTCGTGCAGTTGAAAAATCTCTGGCAAAACCAATTCACCCAGCGATACTCTTTAATCTGGGTGAGAGCCTTTTTAGACAATCTAAATATGATGAAGCCTCTAAAATTTTTGATGAGTTCTTGTCTACTTATTCTTATCTCCTTCATGCTCCTCATGCACGTTTGAGGCTTGCTCTTTGTTATGAAATTTTGGACCGTTCGGCACCCGAAAGTTTGGTTCTTTATAAACATGCTATTGACCGCTCTACTTCTCCTGAAATCCGATTTGAGGCGAAACTTCGCTATGTTGGAATGAGGCTCCTTAGAAAATATCAATTTAGTCATGATGATCAGGATATTCAAATTTTTTTAGAGCAGTCTCCTGATGAAGCAAGGGCCCTGAATCAAGACTTAAAAAAACTTTTATGGCTGGTGAGATTAAGACTTCTTATTGTGACTAAGAAATTTGATGACGCTCTCACTTATCTTTCTTCTGTCCCGCTAGATTTATTGAAACCATCAGAGAGAAGAGTCTTTGAGGGTGACGGCGCAGAAATCATCTATGGTCTTATCCAGGAAGCCTATCTAAAAGAAGATTATTCAAAAGTGGTAAAGATTTGGGAAACTTTTAAAGAAAAATATGAAACCAAGGTCGCTAAAAATGTTTACATGAACTTTGTTGTCTGTGATTCCTTCATGAAGCTAGGACTTTATAAAAGTTACGATCGAGCCTTAGTTAGTTTTAAAAATGCTTTAAATGAAGAGGAGCGGACATTTCCCGTTTGGATTGAGCGGATTAAGAAAACTAATCTTGCAGAAATGATGGAAGAAATTAATCTTATACGCCTTCTAGCCGGCTCAGAATGGGCACAGGCTGAGGCCAGATTGGCATCTTATCCGGTGTCACTTAGGGACTCATTGAACTATCCCTATTACCTGGGGCTCGTTAATTTTTATCAAAAAAAATACCCTGAAGCGGTTGCTCAGTTTGAAAAAGTATTGATTAAACAGAATCCTCAAAACCAACTAACACCAAGACAAACGGCTGATCTTTTAATGGGTTATGTTGATTCATTGTATAGGATGAAAAATCAGGATCACTTTAAAACCATCGTAAAGGCCTTAAGTGATGACATATCCCGATCAAAGTCGGCACCAATTTTGAACATATCCGAGCGGATAACTTATCTTCTCATAGAAACCTATGCAGGAGATAGTAACACTGACTGGAAGGAACTTGAAGTTATGACAAAGTCGTTCAGGGAAAAATTTCAAAAATCTCCTTACAGTGCACGTATAGGATATCTTTATGGCTTATCATTAATAAAGAACGATAAAGTGCCAGAAGGGCGCGAAGTATTTACGGTTCTGACAAATGATAAAGATGTTCCTTCGCACATAAAAGAGATGTGCCGAAGTGAGCTGGCAACTTTAGAATTGGTGGAAAAAAAATTATAGGTAAAACCAAACTAACAACGGACAGGAGGTCTAATGTTAACTCAAGGTTTAGTACTCGTAGGAAATCATCCAAAATTTAACACTGCTCTTGAAACAGCAAGAAATGTTGCTGTGACAAAGACACCTGTTCTGATTTCAGGAGAGATCGGCTCAGGTAAAAAAGCATTAGGTGCTTACATTCATGCCCAATCTGCGAGAAAAAATGCTCGTATTGAAGTGGTGGATTGTAGCTTTGATGCCTCCATGGTTGAAAAAATTGTACTTGGTCATCGCGACGACCAGTCCGGTAAATTTAACCGGGGTGTTCTTGAGGTCGCCAATGGAGGAACGGTAATTTTTGCCAATATTGACGCACTGGATGATAATTTTCAAAAACGCTTGTATACTATTCTTCAAGAGTTGCCAGACTACGAACTTGATGTCCGTATCATTGCTACGACTTCAAAAAGTTTATCTAAGTTAGTTGGTGCTGGTAAGTTTTCTCGCGCACTTTATACTTACTTCAGCGGAGTTTTGATCGACATGATCTCACTTCGTGAAAGAGGAACTGATGTGGAGTTGATTGCTCGACATTTTATCAATGAGTATGCTGTAGAGAATAATGCCGGTGACATCTCTCTCTGCTCTGAAGCCGCGAGAAAGCTTACTGACTATAATTGGAATAACAATCTTCACGAGTTAAAAAATTTCATCCGAAAAACATTAACAAATATGGAAGGGAAAACTCTTGATATCAGTGCTATCGAAAAGGGTGAGAGAAGAGTTGAGTTTTCTTCTCATGAAACAGATGAGGACGGTGTAAAGCTCATGTCACTTAGAGATGCTGAAAAACTTTTAATAAAAAAAGCACTGGTTTATACATCTGAAAACAGAACTCAAGCGGCAAAAATTTTGGGTGTTTCTATACGTACTTTGAGAAACAAAATCAATGAGTACAGATCAGAAGGAACCGCCTACTTTATTAATTTAAGATAACTGGATATTTCTGGATTATT
>CANHIY010000076.1 GCA_947461175.1 Bacteriovoracaceae bacterium | reverse complement strand
TTTTTTGGGGATGGATCTTTCTCAAGGAGGACACCTCACCCATGGCTCGCCAGTGAATTTCTCTGGAAAACTCTTTAAGGCTTTTCACTATGGCCTTGATCCTAAGACAGAAATGATTGACTACAATGTGGTCGAAGATATGGCAAAAAAAGAAAAACCCCGCATGATTATTGCTGGGGCCTCTGCTTATTCGAGAATCATTGATTTTGAAAAGTTCTCGATGATCGCTAAATCTGTGGGTGCCATTTTTATGGTGGATATGGCCCACATAGCAGGATTAATTGCAGCAGGTGTTCACCCCTCTCCTATGGAATACGCTGACGTGGTCACTTCAACCACACATAAAACTCTTCGCGGTCCAAGGGGCGGGATTATCCTGACTCAAAATGAGGAACTTTCGAAGAAATTTAACTCACTCATTTTTCCTGGAATCCAGGGTGGACCACTTGAACATGTTATTGCCGCTAAAGCAGTTGCCTTCAAGGAGGCCCTGGCACCGGAATTTAAAACGTACCAAGAACAGGTCATAAAAAATGCCAAGACGCTGGCACAGGTGTTACTTAAAAATAATATTGAGCTTGTTTCTGGGGGGACAGATAACCATCTAGTCCTTTTAAAAACTGACTCTGTGAACATGTCGGGTAAAGAAGCTGCTGAAGTTTTAGAGAGGGTGGATATTACTTGCAATAAAAATATGGTCCCTCATGATAAACGCTCTCCTTTTGTGACCTCAGGGATTCGTCTGGGAACTCCTGCGGTGACGACGAGAGGATTTAAAGAAGAAGAAACAAAAATGATGGCAGAGCTTATAGTCAAAGCCTTAAAGAATCCTCAAGAGGAAGCCATTTTAAAAGAAGTGAAACAACAGGTGCATGACCTTTGTGTCAGATTTCCTGTCTATCAATAGGTCCCTTATGAAATACTTTATTTTTGCTTTCCTCATTTCATGCTCGAGCGCTAAAAAGGAAGAGTCAAAACCTGTTAGCCCATACACCGTTGAACCCTGCTTTTGCATGAAAATTTTTCAACCTGTATGCAGTGAAGGTAAGACCTATGGAAACTCCTGTGAAGCTGAATGCCATGGACACAAAAAATGGTCTGAAGGGCCATGTAAATAATCCACGGAATAATGAGGAGTTACATCCTTTCAACTATTTAGTTTCTCAACTTGTTAGTAAAATGGTAGAAACTAGGAAATTTAACACTACATCTAGTATAGGTCCGCATTATGAAATGTCCCTACTGTAGCGCGCCAGACACGAAGGTTCTCGATTCTCGGAACCTAGATGAGGGCTGTGTCATTAGAAGACGCAGAAAGTGTGAAAGCTGTCAGAAAAGATTTACCACTTTTGAGACGGTGGAGCTTTCTATGCCTATGGTTATTAAGCGCGATGGACGGCGAGAACCCTACAAGCAGGAAAAGATCCTCAAAGGGATTGAGAAAGCGGTTGAAAAAAGACCCATCTCGGCCGTTCAAATTGAACGTGTGATAAATAATCTTGAGAAGGCCATATTGGATATTTCTGATAAAGAGATCCAGTCCAAGGAGATCGGTAACCTCGTCATGATGTATCTTCGTCACTTAGATCCAGTGGCCTACATCCGGTTTGCAGCCGTTTATAGAAAGTTTCAGGATGTTGAAGAATTTGTTAATGAATTAAAACATGATGAGTTTAACCAGTTCAAAATAAGTACAAATACAAATTTACCTTCACATACTCATAAGGACGAACAGCAGTGAGCACCAAGAAAGAGGCCCGAGAATTTTGCCTTCAATTCCTCTATCACTTTCAACTCCCCTTTTTTAGGGAACAAAAAAACAACCTTAGTCCCACTGATTTATTCGATCGTGTGAATGAATTCCGGCTAACACTAAATCTTGAGCTTAGTCAGGAATCCTCAGCATTTGTCTCAAACATGGTAAAAGGTATTCTTAATCATCATGAAGAGATTGAGGAGATCCTCACTAAGTATTTAAAGAACTGGAAGCTTTCAAGAATTTCAAAAATTGAGCACACCATACTGATCATGGCGATTTATGAATTAAAATTCCGTCCAGAAGTTCCAGGTAAAGTTGTGATCAATGAGGCCATAGAATTGGGAAAAAAATATTCAACCAAAGAATCAAATAATTTCTTAAATGGGATTCTTGATGCTGTTTTCAAACAAGAATTAAAGCGCAATGAGTAGTTTGCTTAAGCAGGTGACACCCCTGACCAGAGGAATTATTTGGTTCCCTAAGGTTGATTTCTTAAATACCAATCCTAATTATGGAGATATTGATTACCTCCTGGATGGATTATTAACAGCAAATCTAAATCATTCCTTAGGCTTTACCAGCAAGCTCATCATAGGACGAAATTTCAAGTCGCCTCTTTATGTGATGGTTATCCAAGAAGTGAGAGAATCAGAAATTCAAAGTTTTGTTTCACTCATAAAAAAAGACCTCCATCCTGGTACAGATGTGGCCATTGTGGATGAAATGAATAAATTTCACATGATCAAAAATGAAGTAAGAGAAATAAACTCATATCTAAAATTAATGAACACTTCTACCCTTCACAAAGAAATAATATAAGCCGTTTTAAAATCATGGTCTTGTAGTGTCCTTTCTAAGACTCTCCCCTCCCTCGTAATCACAAAAAATTTCCCTGATTGATCGATAAAATAATGAGATCCTAATCTTAAGATTGTGCTGGTCTTCATTGAGTGGGGTAATTCCGGGACTAATAACTCTCCTTGTTCAGAAACAGTGTAAAAATAACCTGAGGAATCCACAAAGAAGTTTCCCCCCTTCTTTTGGATCAGACCCACCCTATGGTTTTTCTGTTCCAAAACGTGACCATCTTCAGAAACTGTGAAGACAATCCCCTTGTTGGTCATGAAATAGCTTCCCCCAAAGGACACTATGTTCTGTGTTGCAAGCTCAGGAATTTCTACCTTTAAAATATCCCCGGAAGAATTTACGACCATCAAGTCGATGATCTTATTTGTTTGTGTTTCATCAAATTTGGAAACGGTAAAATAGTTTCCTCCAAAATTTTCTGCGTTTTTAAAGACCGTGGAATTAAAAGTTCTTATTTGACCTCGTTGATTAATGGTAAAGAGTTCCCCATTTTCTGAAAGAAAATAATTTGTTCCTCTCCCCAATATCTTCTGAGGGATGTCTTCATATTTTCTAAACAGCAATCCATTCTCATCCACTGTGGCGAGGATATTCCCCTCCTCTACAAAGTAATGACCACCGCGCATGGTTACTTTATGAGGATAGGCGTAGTGTCCTAAGTCATAAACGAATCCATTTTTATCCGTTGTGATAATCATCCCATTTTCCATGATGAGATAGGACTGACAAAAAGCATTGATCGAGGCTGTAATAATGAATAGGAAGAGAAATAACTTCATAAACCTGACTCCTGATATGAATTCGGGACACTATAGAGAAGTCCCTTAGGAATTCATACCAGTGGTGGTTGAAATTTATATTGAAGTTTTAAGCTCTTGAATAGCCTCGTGTTTCCTTAATTTTTTATACCATCCGGTGGTTTTTAGAGAGAGAGAATTTTAGTATTTCTTAAATCATGAGTCGATTGACGTTCATTAACTTGTCCATCACTTGATACGACAAAGATTCGGCCATTTTCATCAATCATGTAATTAGACCCAATTTTTTTGATACTACTTAAATTAAGTTGAACTGGTAACGAAGGAACAATAAGAAGACCACTGTCTGAAACAGTATATAAAATGCCGTTAGAATCGATAAAAAAGTTGCCGCCTTTTTTAATAATACTACCGATATTCAAACCTGTTTTAGAGTAAACAAATCCTTCTTTAGAGACAGTGTAGGTTAAATTCGATTTAGTTTGAAAATACTGACCACCAAGTTCTGTGATCTCAGAAGGATTTAACCCTGAAACTTCAGTCTTAAAATAATTTCCTTTTTCATTGATGGTGTAGAGATCAATCTTAGTTTTATTCTCTTCAGGTTTAGCTAAAAAAAAGTTGCCACCATGGCCGATGATTTTTTTAAAAATCTTATCTTTGGATTCAAACTGATAAAAAAATCCCTGGGAATCAATTGTGATAAGCTTATCATCCTCATTAACAAAATAATTTAGTCCCTTGCCGCGAAGGCTATCTATCTTGAGTGACTTTTCATAAAGAAATCCCATGGAATCAACTGTGATGAGTTTTTTACTGTCAAAAAAGTATTGTCCTCCACCGGCATTAACTTTGTAGGGAAGATGAAAATGACCAAAATCGTAAATAAATCCGGCCTTATCTGTGGTTAGTGTGACTCCGTTATTAAGAATCAAATAGGATTGAGAAAAAACATGAGAAGAAATAAGAGTGAGAACTGCAAATAAGGTTTTCTTCATAAAGGTCTCCATCATCTAATAAAATAAATGAGAGTCTAGCTCACAGTGAGATGCGGCTCTAGGGCCCATAAAAGATTTACATAGCTAGGATTTTTCATCTTGGCCCCCTAAAAAAGGGGCCAGAATGATTAATAAAGAAGAAGCTCTCGTGCGGCCGTTAAGATTTTATTCATATCTGGTAAGATGGCCCTTTCCAGGATGCGGTTAAACCCTACAGGAGTAAAAGTTGAACCTACACGCTTAACTGGGGCATCTAGGTACTCAAAGGCTCTTTCATTAATAACACCCACAAGTTCTCCCCCAAAGCCAGCAAACACCTTATCCTCATGAACAACCAATGCTCTGTGAGTTTTAGACACCGTTTTCACGATGGCGTCGTAATCCAGAGGATTTAATGACCTAAGGTCTAAAACTTCGACTTCATAGCCTTCCTTGGAGAGGACCTCGGCGGCTTCCAAAGAAAAGTGGACGGTATTACCGTAGGTAATGATAGATAAGTCTCGCCCCTCCCTTCGTATCTTTGCCTTACCAAAGGGAACTTCAAAATCCTCAGGAACTGAGGTCATGGCATACTTAGCATTATAAAGGGCCTTGGGTTCAAGATAAACTGTACACCCTCGAGACCTCATGGAAGTCCTTAGTAATCCAGCCGCATCGTCGGCAAAAGCTGGAACCACGACCCGGATACCAGGAAGGGTACAAAGAGTTCCTTCAATATTTTGGGAGTGATACAGACCACCACCAATATAGCCACCGGAGGCAATTCTTACGGTGATGTTTGGAGAGAATGCACCGTTACTTCTCCAGTAGTCGTGGGAGGTTTCAACCATTTGCTCCATCGCAGGCCAAAAATAATCTGCAAATTCTGCTCCCTCAACTACAACCCTGATCTTATCATTAAAGCGAGACATGCCATTTGCAGTACCTAAAATGAAGTCCTCTGCGATAGGTCCGTTAAACACTCTATCCTTACCGAATTCCTGCTGCATTCCTTTAGTCACGTTGAAAATGCCACCCTTCTCCTTGTTGGCCACATCCTGCCCCCAAATGTAAGTGTCAGGATTGTGACGAAATTCAGCTTTAAGAGTCCCATTAATAGCATCAATAAATTTGATGGGAGCGGAGGTATCATTGTGACTACCATCTGGATACTTTTCAGCACCATAAGCTTCAGGAATGACAAAATCAAAAATGGACTCAGGTGTTGGGTTAGGGGCCTTGACCGCCTTTGAGTGAGCATCAAGGAGGATCGCTTTCGCCTCCTCTTCAATTTTAGTGATTTCTTTTTCAGAAAAAATCTTTGATTTAATCAACTCACTTTTAAAATGTGGAAGAGGATCTTGAGACTTTGCCTCAGCTCTCTCATTCTCGTCCCGATACCATTCGTGGTTATCGGAATTAGAGTGATTTCCAATCCTCACACAGTTGGCGTGAACGATGACTGGTTCAGATTTTTGAAGAGCATGTTCCCGAGCAGTGATCATGGCGTTCATGGAGTCAAAAACATCTTTCCCATCACACTTGATGATTTTAAGATTTTTAAACCCAGAAAAATTATCTGCCACATGCTCATTTGCAGTTTGATCAGATTTTGGAACGGAAATACCGTAACCGTTGTCCTGAAAAATAAATACGCAAGGAAGAAGCTCTCTATCAGCACCAGTGATGGCCTCATAGCAATACCCCTCTGAAACGGAAGACTCTCCTTGAGAGGAGAAGGCTACCCCTTGGTGCTGATACGTCTTCATGGCACGTGCCACTCCCACGGCGTGGAGGATATGGTTTCCGGTACAGGATGAAACGTTATGGATATTCCACTCTGGCTTGGCAAAATGGTTCGACATATGACGACCACCAGAAGCAATATCAGTGGCCTTTGAAATACCATTTAAAATAAGTTCCTCAGGAGTTAAGCCAGCTGATAAGGCCGTGAGCATGTCCCTGTAGTAGGGGAATAAATGGTCGGCGTTTTTATCAAAAACCTGACCAATGGCCAGCTGAATGGCATCATGTCCAGCATAGGGTGCATGATAGGACCACCCCAGGGCCTGTTTAAGATAATTCGGGGCCCGTTCATCAATCATTCTCCCCAGAATCATGAGGTGTAACCATTGACCTAAAGTTTGTTTGCTGGTTTTTTTAATATCGTGATGTTTTACGGTCTTAATCATCGTCATAGGAACTCCGTCGTAACTTGAACAAATTACTAAATTTTTGAGGCTGAAAATTACCACAGTTTCCCCAATTCAGGCAAATAGGAAGGGAAGCTTTTACCTATATCTTCATCACACTTGGATAAATAATTTACCTTTGTAGTCATCCAAAGAAGCGTTGAACAGAATTATACTAGTCAAAAAACCCAGAAGTTGGACTTTTTCTTGATATTCTTTAAGTCTTCATCTTAAACTGCCGAAAATACTTAATAAATTTAAGAATTGGAGTACCTATGGGTAAGACAGCCGCCGAAGGATTTTATAACGATTTACGTCTTAAAGAAGCGAAGAAACTCATTCTTGAGGCCCTTAAAGAGCACTCGGCCAAGATTACTGGAATCAAAAAAGGAGACCCTGAACTTAAGGACTCCTATGAAGAACTTTTAAAAAAGATGGCCGACTATAGAGGCGGAGCTCTGTTTTACAATTATCTTGGTTCAGGAATTGGGAATGGCCCTTGGGTGGAGTTAGCTGATGGATCTGTGAAGTATGATTTTATCACTGGGATTGGTGTGCACTATATGGGTCACTCCCACCCAGGTGTTGTTGAAGCGCAAATAAATGGTGCCATTTCAAATACAGTGATGAATGGGCACCTTCAACAAAACACTGATACTGCAAAACTCTTAGAACTCATCTCCACTGAGGCCTGTAAGTACGGGGCCATTGTTAAAAATGTGTTCCTTTCCACATCTGGTGCCATGGCCAATGAAAATGCATTTAAAATTATTTATCAAAAAAGAGCTCCTGCTAATAGATTTTTTGCTTTTGAAAAATGTTTTGCGGGTCGTACTCTAGGAATGGCATGGGTTACAGACAAGGCTGCCTACAGGCAGGGACTCCCCAAAACCTTGGACGTGGATTACATCCCTTTTTATGATGAAAAAGATCACCAGGGATCAATTAACTCTGCGGTCACGGCCATGAAAAAACAGATTGCCCGTTTTCCGGGAATGCATGCAGGCTTTGTGATGGAAGTCATTCAAGGAGAAAATGGATCGTGGGTGGGAAATACTGAGTATTTCGAGGCCCTTATAAAAATATGTAAAGAGAATAATATTTCGGTTTTTATAGATGAAGTTCAAAGCTTTGGCCGTACGACTGAATTATTTGCCTTTCAGTACTTTAAACTCGATAAACATGCCGATGTGGTGGCGATTGGAAAGAATTCACAGGTCTGTGCCACTCTGTTCACAGACGATCACAAACCCAAACCTGGTCTAATGTCACAAACGTTTACTGGTTCAGCTGCACAGATATCAGCTTCTCACTTCATCATCAAATCCATTGTGACCGGAGGTTATCTTGGAGAGAACGGGAAAATCCAAAGACTTCACTCGAGATTTAAGTCGAACCTAGAAAAAATTTCTCTTAAACACCCCGAGAAGCTAAAGGGCCCCTATGGTATCGGCGGAATGGTGGCCATGACTGTATTTAATGGTGATGAGCCAAAATCTAAAAATTTCACCATGAAACTTTTTGAAAATGGTGTCCTCTCCTTTATGGCCGGAGGTCATCCTACAACCAGAGTGAGATTTTTATTGCCTGTGATGGTCACCGAGGAGCATCACATCGATGAGGTTTGTGGAATCATAGAAAAAACACTTCAAGAGATCGACTAGAGTATGTTTATCATTAGGCCAATTGAGGAAAAAGACCTGGACGGATTAATGGAGCTTCTAGAGAAGTCCGGGCATGGCCTAACCACACTTCCGAAAGATCCGGAAGTGTTAAGGAAAAGAATCAGAAATTCTGAAAGAAGTTTTTTTCACCGAGATGAGGGCCCTGGTGGGGAGGATTATCTTTTTGTCATGGAAGAGCTCTTCACGGGTAAAATCGTGGGTGTTTGTGCCATTATTTCAAAGATTGGTGGATTTCAGCCTTATTATTTTTATCGTTTGGAAAAAACCCATCACGAATCAAAAACTATCAATGTAAAAAATGATATTACCTCCCTTCACTTTCACTTTGTTCATAACGGTCCTGCTGAAATATGCTCCCTCTACCTCCATCCGGATTTCAGAAATTCTCAGAACGGGCGATTTCTTTCCCTGTCACGGTTTTTATTCATCGCTGAGAACAGGAAATTTTTTGAAGACCAGGTCATTGCTGAGATGAGAGGGATGGTTAATGACTCCGGTCACTCGCCTTTTTGGGACTCCGTAGGAAAGCACTTTTTTAAGATTGATTTCCCAACCGCCGATTACCTTTCGATTAAAAATAAACGCTTTATTGAAGAGATGATGCCTAAACATCCAATCATCGCCAATCTTCTTCCTGAAGAAGCACAATTTGTTATCGGGAAAGTTCATCCCAATACGGAGCCCGCAAAAAAAATTCTTGAACAGGAAGGTTTTCACTTCTCTGGACTTGTAGGCATTTTTGAACCTGGTCCGGTTTTGATTGCAGATGTAGACAAGATAAGAAGCATTAAAGAAAGCATGATTGGAGAAATTAAAGAAATATCAGACAAAAACTTTAAATCGGAAATTTTTATTATTGCAAGAACAAATGGGAGTTTTCGATCAGCATTAGGAGGAGTCACTAAATTAAAATCCGGAGGATACAAAATTGCCGGAGTCACTGCTGCTGCTTTAAAATTGCGCTTAGGTGATAAAATCCGCTTTGTCTCCTTTAGACCCAAATCCCCAAAAAAGAAAAAATAAACCCTCTGTTACTTTTCATTTTTTAATTTATAACATTATTCAATTGTGATGGGTGTAACTAAGTATGTAATAATTACAACCAAGCTTATAAACTAAGTCTTTTTCCGAGATATTGGGAAATATTTATTTTGGAAAAGATTATGCATAAAATAACCTACTTCTTTCTTTTATTGATGTCTTTTAAGGTCCTTTCTCAGACCGAGTACAAACCCCTGACTTGGGAAGTTAAGTCTACTCATTGGTCAAGACAAGATGAGGAGAGGTTTCAAGAATTCATTAAAAATATCGGAAGGGCCAGGGAACAAAGAAAATGCTTTACCACGGAAAGCTGCCTTAAGAGTTCCTACGCAAATCCAGCATATTCTAAACTTACAAATCCTCAGGTTAAAATTTTTGCCGACTGTGCAGACCTACCTTATGTTCTTAGGGCCTACTTTGCCTGGATGAATGATCTTCCTTTTTCTTATCCCATTTCTTTAAAAAAAGTGAATCCTGAACTTGATAAGGATAAGGACATCAGATACACCGCCTACGGGAATGAGGTCATTAGACGCAAGAGAGTCGTTTCCGGAGATAACATCAACACTGTTTTAAAAAATATCGCAAATTTCATCTCCACTGCTGTTTACCGCATACCTACAACGAAGGACGTGTCTGGACCAAATGTCTTTAACGACTTTTTCCCAGTTAAAATTAATCGAAAGGCCCTTATACCAGGAACCGTTTTTTATGATCCTAATGGCCATATCCTCGTCGTTTATGAAGTGACTAAAGATGGCAGGGTTTTCATGATCGATGCCCACCCGGATAATTCTCTTACGAGAGCTGTGTACGATGATAAAAAATTTGTGATCAGCTCCCCTAGTTATGGTGCAGGTTTTAAAAATTGGAGACCTTTCAACGTCGAGGAAAGTGGATTAGTCATCGCTACGAAGAATAATGAACTTACTGAGGATTATTTTTACAGTACCGAGCAGTATCTTGGACACACTGAACTGATTAACAACAACTGGAGAACAAGAAAGTATTTATTTAATGAATCAGAAGTTCCTTTCGGAGAATACGTGAGGCAGTCTCTGGCAGTTGGTAATCTTAGATACGATCCTCTAAAAGAGTTCAAAGAATTATTAAAGGCCGTTTGCAATGATGTGCGTGACAGAAAGGATTCAGTTGATTCTGCACTTGCGGCCAATATTCATCTTCTTCCCCACCCAGAAAGGCTTCCTCAAAACATCTATGGGACCACGGGGCCCTGGGAAACTTACTCCACCCCCTCACGGGATGCCCGCCTGAAGGCAGCATTTTGGAATATTAAGGAATCGTTGAAGACTTTTATTACAAAGCACCGTGAAGGTAATCCAGGCATTGATTACCAAGGCCAAGACCTTAGTGGTGATCTTCTAAAGATTTATGATCAAGAAACTAGGTCATGCAAAATAACTTACACCAATTCCGAAAAAATACAGGTTGAGTTGAATCTCGATGACATCATAAACCGAATTTATAACATGAGTTTTGATCCTTATCACTGCGTGGAACAAAGATGGGGCGCCGTAGGTAATGAACTTTCAAGCTGCCGTCAGGAAGAGATCAAAAATCAATGGTATGAAGCTGAACAACTTCTAAGAAATACTATTGAAAGGAATTACGACCTCCGAATGGACTATACGGTTTACGAACTTCCCAATGCAAATATCGGAACGAAAACCCCTATGGATTTAAATATAAAAAAATTGATTGAAGCCTTTTAATTTTACTGTCCTTGACTCGTGCTCTCAAAAATTTTATCTGCTGAGGCGGCCACAAATCCCTGATAGAGGTTTCCGTCATTCATGGGATAGCGCTTAGCAAACTCATAGTAGCATGCAGGGATGGTGAGTTTACCATCTTCAAATTGTACCTCTATATTGTTAGCAAGTGTGGAAGACTGCTCAAGACACACTTGTCTTGATCCTTTGACTTCTCCGCCACTGGAATTTAGTTTAAAACCCCTATCCTTAAGAAAATTATTTAGAACCAGAATATCTGAAAATTTTTTTAAATTATTGATAAAAACTGTAAAGTGATTCGGTCGATACCCAAAAGCTGAAACCCAGGCGGCATAATCACTTTCTTGATTTAAATCTTGATAGACCTTTGTCGTCACTTTCCATGGTCTACCAATAGAAGCGAAATCAAACTGATTCTCAAGTCCTGAAGGGATCTGATCAATGAGGCTTTTTACCAGATTTTGAAATTCAAAAGAAAATTTTTCAAGGAGCAGTTCAGAAATAAAAATTTTTGGCATTTCCTGATCAGGATGTTCATAATGTTTGGCATAAAGCTTTTTTTCGGTGAAATGATAATCACCTTTATAGACATACCCCAACTGAGTAAAAGGTTTAGAAATCACATCGATCCCAACTCGAGGATGATTAAAAGTCCTTAAAGCAATATGATCATTTTGTATCTCCTCGCCCTCATTAACCAGAAGTTCTTTGATCTTTTTCGCCAGAGGATTAATACTTATGTAGTCAACCCACATCTTATCCAACAAACTTGGTAAAGTTTTTTCTTTCATCGATATCTCCTAGAATTTTTTTTATTATATCAGACTTATCGCTATTGGAAAAATGATAGAAGTCATTTATTTAATTTTATTATACTATAACCATCACACATGATTTTTCAGGGTAAAAGTCTAACAAGAATCTTTAGTTAAGGGATCTTAAATGCAAATGAAACTTAAAGGCGATTATTTTAATGGCCAATTCCATGTACCCACCCACTCCCAGGCCTCTGAAAAAATTTTAAAACGAAGTCCTGCAGACATTACTACCGTTTTATGGGAGGCAGAAGTTTATTATGAGCATATCAATTACGTGATTGAATCTGCGACCCAGGGTTTTGAGACATGGAGGAAACTAAGTTTTGAAGAAAGGATCAATTTCTTGAAAAAATATCAAGAAATTGTCCGGCTTAAAAAAGATGAAATAGCCTTAGCACTTGCCTTGGAAGTAGGAAAACCCCTCTGGGAAGCAAAGACTGAAGCTCAGGCACTTGATTCTAAAGTAAGTGTTACCATCACGGACTCCTATGAAAGAATAAAGAAAAAAACAATTAAAGAAGTCATGCCCAAAATTGATGGTCATGTGATTTATAGACCCCTAGGTCCGTCATTTATTATTGGCCCATTTAATTTCCCCTGCCACCTTGCAAATGGACAAATTTTATCTGCCCTCTTGGCTGGAAACTCCATTATTTTTAAACCATCTGAGAAAACGATCTACTCCGCTCAGCTCATGATTGAGTGTTTCCATGAGGCAGGTTTTCCTCCTGGTGTTATTAATTTTATCAATGGCACGGGCCACACGGCAGGTAAAATCACCGCGGATCCAAGGATAAAAGGTGTTTTCTTTACGGGTTCAAGAGCAGTTGGGCTTAAAATCCTGGAAAATACCCACAAAGACCTCAATAAATTAGTTGCCCTTGAGCTTGGGGGAAAGAATTCATCCATCCTCCATCTTGATACAAATATTTCTCATGCTCTACCTGAACTCCTGAGGGCATGTTTTCTCACCTCAGGCCAGCGTTGTACATCGACATCCATGATTTTAGTGCACAAAAAAATTGAAGATGAGTTTATTGAAAAATTTAAAATACTTACAGAAAAAATCCGTGTTGGACATCCTCTGGCGACACCAGAGCCTTTCATGGGTCCGTTAATTGATGATTTCGCTGAAAAACTTTATTTCGATTTTTGTGGTTATGGAAAAAATGAGGGTGCGGAAGAAATTCTTGCTCCTAAAAAACTTGATACTGGACATGAAGGTTACTATGTTTCTCCCTCAATCCATTATGCCCAAAAACCCAACCTTAAAGGAAAATTCATTCAGGAAGAAATATTTGGCCCCAATTGTTTTTTCATTCCTTACGAAAACATAGAAGAGGCTATCAAAATAGCGAATTGTACCAATTATGGATTGGCCACCTCTGTCTTTACCCGAGATCCGGAAATTTATCAACTTTGCTTGAGAGACATTGAAACGGGTCTCTTAAACCTGAATCGTTCTACAGTCGGCGCAACGGCCAGGTTACCCTTTGGAGGGCTGAAACATTCTGGCAATCATAGACCAGCCGCTGTCTCCATGATCGATCACTGTGTCGGAACTGTCGCCTCCTTGGAAACCTTAGATGATACCAGTTCAAAAATCTCTGAGATTCCTGGATTAATATATAC
>CANHIY010000075.1 GCA_947461175.1 Bacteriovoracaceae bacterium | reverse complement strand
GAGATCTATAGCAAGTGGGGAAGTCAGACTGATTTTCGTAAAGGTGATCAACATGATGGCGCACTGATTGTTTTTAATACAACTAATGAGACGGTCTCATCCAAATATTCTATTAGCAGCGGTGAGGAAAATGTCAGAGGAAGTACAGATTTAGCGCCTGGAGTGAACTTCGTTGCCTATAAGTTTGCCCCTAAAGTTAGTGGAGATGTTGAGGTTAAAATTTCCGGCAAGTATTCTGACAAGCTTGTGAAAATGATTCAAGTTCATCCTCCCTTGTGGAAGCGATTGGTGGCAAAGAAACAAACTTTAATTGCTGGTGATAATGTAATCAATTTTTCACCTCATTCTTTCGATCACTCGTTGAAAGATACTTCAAGTTCGTTCCTCGCTTTCTTAAATCGCGTGGATGAACTAATTGAATATCCAAATGGATGTGTTGAGCAGACAGCATCGAAACTGCTTTCACTAACTTTGGCATATAAAATTATTAAGGCTTCGGGTGATGAAGCTCGATTGGCCAAGATTCGTAAGATGATTCTTGAAGGCCGCGAACATCTAACTGCCATGGCCAATTCGAGTGCTCGTTTTGGCTGGTATGATAACATGTTAGAAGACCCTTTTATGACTCTCTATGCTTACATGGCAGATATGTATGCAACTGAGGCGCTCAATGTAGATTTTGATAAAGAAACGGTTGCGAGAATTCAGACCAGTTATCGAGGAGCTGCATATAACAACGTTTTGAAAGAATCCCTCATGATGTGGATGGGAGCACAAATGCAGCAGCCGGTTCAAGGTCTGTTGTTACCGATGCTTAAAGATATTGAGGCGAAAGAAATAAAAGTTCGGGAGACGGCAAAACCAACTGAAATAAACAATTATCTTATGTCTCCCATTCATTTTAAAATTCACTACAAGCTGGCCAAAATTCTCATCGGACTAGCAGCGAAAAAGTCGATTGAAAATAAATTCAAATTTAATAAAGGTGAATTATTGGCCATTCAAAAAGTGGTAGAAACTACTGCCAAAGAAGTCATTAAAGGCCCGGGAGTTTTGCCGGCCATTGCTGCAGCAACATACTTACAGCAAAAAAATGAAGGCATCGAAGTTTACCTTAATCGTTTGGATTATGAGCATTCCACCATAGATCGTGCTCTTGCTATTATTCTTTCCAGTCAGCAGATTGATGCAAAGGATGCTGCGGTAGCAAAGAAGTTATCTGGCAAAGATTGGAAAGTCATTACTGGAAAATCCTTGAATCAGCGTTTGTTGTACGTCGGTAAACCTGTTAAGCAGTCCGTCGTTCAGGCAGAAGCTAAATTAGATATTGTTCATCTTTACTCCTCATATAGTCCAGATACTCATCATCCGGAAGTCGAAATTAAATCGAAGGTGTTCCAATTTATCGAAGGTAAGGAACTTCAACTTGAAGCAGTTAAAGATCCAAGAAATCTTGAAGCCGCAAAAATTTATTTTCTTAAAGTGGATATCACCAGTAAGCAAGGTAAGAGTTACGGAATACTTGAAGTGGCCTTACCTCCGGGTGGACAGGTTGAAAAAGGACTTGCAGGAAGCGATGTCGTCATTGGCAACGAGAAATTAACTTGTGCCAGCAGTTTCGACGAGACCAATCTAGCAATTGGAATTCCGGTTAAAAATTTATCGGACAATACGACAGTTTTAATCCCACTTCGCTTTAGTGCTAAGGGGGATTTTATTTTACCGCGAACGCGATTTTACCAAATGTATAATGAAGAAAACAAAAGCTACGAAGGCAAAAATGAGCCGAATACAGTGAATGTTAAAATTAATTAGATGTCTCCTCATCTATACGACTTTACTGACAAGCTCCATATGGAGTGCTGAATTCTATTGGCTTCAGGATGGAAAATTAAGCAGTGACGAGGCCCATCGTGAGGTCAAATTAGGAAGCTTATGGAAGCTCTATGCTTATGCTTACCTAAAAATCAATCAAACACCTGTGCCTGACTTTTTTCCAACGGGGGAAGATACAGAAGAAATATTTTGTGGCAAGAAAGGTGATGTCGTGACGGCCGAGAAGGCCTTGGCCCAATCCTGCGGTCTTTATTTTGAACCCAAGCGTTTAGGTCTGGCCTACAAAGACTGGAAAAAATTTTGGAATAAGAACGGAGGAAAAACCTGGTATTCTCGTATCCTGATTGAACAACATCAGCTTACACTACCGATTAGTGAGATTTTAAAAAGTTTAGATGAATTACGCCATCATAATGAAATTGGCCCCCTACTTAAATTCGCTTTAAGTAATGTTGTTCTCAATGGTACAGCTCGTGTTGGATTGGGTGCCCTCGGTAGTCGACTTGTTTTAAAAACATTTACCGTCGGGGACAATGGTCACTATGTAGGTGGTTTTGCGGGTTGGACTCACGAAGGTCCAGTTGTTTGGTACCAGGGACAAGGGAAAAGTCATGAAGTCATTGAACGTGATGCCGGCGTTCTGAGTGATTGGTTAACTGAGCGTGCTATTTCTCGTGACAGGGGTTGTGTAAAGGTGAAGCACTTTGCTCGCTACCCCATCAAAGCTTTGCGAAACGACCGTGAAGAGCCCGTAACAGCGGCCCAGGAATTACGTGGCCTTTATACAATTGAATTTACCAACGGCAAAAAACTTAACTTTACAGCAAGTGCCGGACAAGGATGGGATGGATCCTCAATTCATGGCAGCTACCAGATTGATGATTACGTTGCTCGAGTGGTGGAGCGTGAGTTTGGTGTCACACCAATGGCCTCGGCAGAAGCGATGGCGATAGTAGCACGAAGTTATTTATATCAGAATGCAACGAAGTTGGCCGATCAGTGCTGGGGAATCGAAGATTCAACTCATTTTCAACGTGTCGGCATTCATGCACCTTCACAGCAAACGCGAAAAATCGTTATTAAAACCAGCGAGTTTATTTTAGATTCAGAAAAACCGGTGCACTACCATTTGCGTACGTGGCTAAAAGCAAAAAAACTGGCCGAAAAAAATACCTCATGGCCTGAAATTTTAGGGCAGCTGTACCCGGAAATGAATATAACGATGCGCAGACCATTGGCCGTATGGGACTGCTTGCCAATGTTTCGTGCAGAAAAATGGATGGCCCGCAATAAGCCTCGAATTGATCGGTACGTGAAAGAAAAACTGCACATGCGTGAGATCGTGGACGTAAAGGTTTGCCAAACTCCTTATCTACAGCCTTTCTCGCTCATGAAAGAAAAGAGAATCTTTCTCAATAAGTTTGAAGATTCCGAGGATCAGATTTCCTTGGTGCACGAATACTTCCATTTCTATTTGTCACAAACTCATCGCGCACGTGATGAAAAATATATTGATCAACTGGCCAAAGAAGCTTTGAAAAGCGTAGGGGCATTATGAAATTCGCTGCTGTTATTTTTGTTTCGGTCTTAAGCACCTTAGTTGCCAATGGTTCTTCGGTGGAATTCACTTCGCCCAAGGGCGGATGGCGTGATTCCTCAAATAAGAAAGTCGGTTTCACTCAAAGTGTTTATTACCCTGATGTGAGGGTTACTACTCCGGATAATCAACCTGACACTGGACTAATTGAAGGAATTTTGCACAATATAGGGGCCCACCAGAAACCGTATACCTTGGTCGTGAATGGAAACGCCATGCCCTTGATGGTAGACGGCTCAAGTTTTAAGCGTCCTTATTCTTTTGGGAAAGGTTCAAATAGCCTGGAGTTACTTTCACCAGACCGAAAGGTCGGGGGAAAAATGCAATTCTATGATGTCAGTCAGCGCGAGTTTGCTATACGCATTCGTGCCATTTTGTCTTGGGATTCTGATAAAACTGATCTTGATTTACATATGATTACGCCTGATGGGCAGCATTGCTCTTACAGTCAGAGGCAAGTCGCAAACGGAACCGCACTAGACGTAGATGTGACAACTGGGTACGGTCCAGAAATTATTGCTTCACCCGGAACAGTTAAAGGGACCTATTATTTGCTGGTTAATTATTATGGCCACAGCACCACTCAGAAAATAACTGTCGCCACCATCACAGTTATTATCAATGAAGGTTCATTAGATGAAAAAGTTGAGACAGTGAGAGTTCCACTTAGAAGACCTGGGGAGCTCGTTCAGGTCTATACTTTTAATTATAATTAAATGGCGGTCCTCAATGCCGATTTTACTATTTTGCAGTTTTAAGTAGAGAACCAATCTTGAGAAACAATTCAAAGACTAGAGATTTTTTAATTTTTGCTTTTAAACATAAAGAAGTAGTGAGGGCCTGAGAAATCTGACCCTTTTGCATTAAGATCAAAGTATTTAGGTAAGCCTGAATTAAACTACAAGGCTTGAACGAAGGATTGACCAGATTTTTGGCTTTTAATTTTTCATTCGATTTGATTGTATGTCTATTTTCCACCGGACACTTAGTCAACATTATGAACACAAGGCCAGAATTCACAATCTCAAAAATCCAAAAACGGGGACGATTACAGTCGTTCAGCGTTCTGGAGGAGCACTCAATTTAAACGTGCACTTCCATTTCCTTAAAAACTAACCTATAAAAAAATTATGAAAACGAATTTAGGCATTTTTTCAAAGATTCCTGGAATTTTGTGGAAAAATATTTTTTCTTCTAAACTAAGATTATAAAAAATTTTAATATTTAAAGCATTCTTGAGGAAGTCTTAGGAAAACCTCAAATAAATAAGCTCATTTGCACCTAAGATTCCATTGAAATGGGAATAAATTTTCTTGAAGAGAAAAAAATCTCAATTTGTATGAGTAGCAATTTACTTTTTGAAAAAGAAACTGTCACATCAGATCGTGAATTTCACAGGTCTCCATTGCTTTTCTGAACTCATCTCTATTATGACTCTTAGAGAATCTTACGCAAACCTCATGAGGAAAAGAACGTGGGACCTAATTGATCAGGATTTTCCATATATTTTTTTATGAGTTTCGCCATTTTTGCACCTCGTGCTCCATCCATTATCCGGTGGTCAAAAGTAAAGCACAGGCTAACTTGCTCCTCAATGCCCAGGGTTCCATCCGGTTTGACGACAGGTCTTTTCTCGGTTTTTCCTAAGGCAAGAATCAAGGGTATTCTAGAGTAGGGAGATAGTGGCACAAAGGCCTGAGTAAATCCAAGGCTTCCAATATTTGTAATCATCATACTCCCAAAGCAGTCCTTTGGAACTCCTAATGCCTTCACATTAAGATTTAAGCTGTAACTTACAAATCCGATGAAATCGAGAGCATAACGTGCAAGGATGCCTGGAATATAGTTCCATGAGTTTTTGATTTTTTTGAAATTGATGTCGTTACCTTTTTTTATTGTGATTGCAGTTTCGGTGAGTTCTTTTGAGATTTCAGAAAAAGATTTTTTGTCTACATTCCGAACGACATGCCCTGAAAGCTCCGTTTCCTCATAGACAACGTGGAAAAAGATATCGACGTTCTTTCGTGGATAGATGTTTCCGAAACGAATGATCGCATTTAAATCTGGTACCTCAGACAGTACTTGACCCATGACTTTACCAATAAAGTGAGTCATGGTTATCTTGGATTCTGTATTTATGTTAAGTTCTGAAATCCTTTTGATGGCGGGTTCCGCTGAAACGCAAATCTCTGCATAAACTTGGGAGTCACCGTTAGGACGCCAAGAACCGATGGAGATTTTTCTCCAGGCCGATAATTTTCTGGGAGGGAGGAGTTCAACATTTTTTTTAATCATAATTTCATCATCTTTAAGAGCCGAGATGTTTTATATTGTTCAGTTTTTGCTTTAACAGCTCGGTAGTGGTTTTCATATTCTGGGTGATTCGTTCCACAGAACTTATCCCAGAAGTTATAATAAATACTAAAGTTTGCCTTGTGGTATTTGTGATGAATATTGTGATGAGTTGGTGTGTTTAGATGTTTTAGGATTTTATGGGTAAGTAAGTCCTTGTGCCAAAATTCATAGGACGTGTGGCCCCACATGTTGATGTAGAACATAAATGAATAAAAAGCAAAAAGCCAAAAGACATGGATGGGAAGTATTAAAGAAATAAGAATCCAGTACAATCCTTGTATAAATGCCTCAACAGGATGAAAAGAAAGGGATGAATAGGGAGTAGGAGGTGCTGATTCATGATGAACGAAGTGATATTTTTGCAGGGGACTCCACTGATGCATCAACCGGTGAGTCCAATAAAAATAGGCATCGTGGAGTTGGTGCATGATGAGAACCGAGACGGCAAAATAGAAGTATCCTCTCTCATCTAGATTGGTATAAATCTGGGTGTACCCAGCTTGGTATAAAGCATAAATCACGAGGGCAAAGGCCATAAAGATTGTTTGTGTCTGAAAGGAGCGTTGTTTTTCCTTTCTTATTTGGCCTGAAGAGGCATCATTTTCGAGAATCCGGCGGTGAGGTATTTTAGGACCTAAATATTGGTAAAAGAACCAGTGGCCCCCGAAAGCGAAGATCAGGTAATTAAGGCACAAAAAAACTGCCATCATTGCAGTAAAAATCAATACTTCAGCTAACATAGATTAATCTTAGGTCCTCATTGTAAATGGATCAACAGTTATGAGAAATTATTTCATGCTCAAAACTTTAATACTCTCTTTCCTTGTACTCTCTAGTCATATGAAGCGTAGCCAATTTATGATTCAAGACTACCCGGAACTTGTGAAGTATTTTGCTTCAAAAAATCCAGGCCACCTTTTATTATTTGTTCTACCACTGTGGTACTTAAGTTCCAAATACATGCTGCTATCAGAGGCATACTCTGGTATAATTTTCGTTGCCTTTATCATCGGTGCCATTTACTGGACCTTCCTGGAATATGGAATCCATCGCTGGATTTATCATACTCATTTTAAAACTCGGATTCTCTCTTATTTTCTTGGGTCCTTCCATCTTTATCACCACAAAGAAGTTGGCGATAGGCGGGTTTATAACTCTGGCTTCCTCATGATTTATCTGGTCACTCCAATCGTTACTTCACCCATCCTTCTTGTGACCAGGGACCTTGGGATCATAGGGGCGTTGGTGCTAGGTCTTTCGAGTGCATATTTTTTCTATGAGTGTGTCCATTTTTTGATTCATTACAAAAAATTTAACTCTGGTTATCTGGCCTATATTCAGAGCTACCATTTTCATCACCATGATAAAGCGCCAAATAAAAACTTCGGCAACACTTCTCATATTTGGGACTTTTTACTTGGGACTTATGACGAACGTTACAAAACATACAAAATGCCAGAGAGTTCGGAAAAGTCCTTAATTTTAGTAAAAAAGAGATCATAATGCTAAGTTCAAAGGCAAATGAATTTCAGTATTTCTTTTTTGGAGGTCTTTTAGGAGAAATCTTAGAACTCCCCATGGTGGGTAATTATTTAAATGAGAATGAGCACATTTTGCGCGAACTGGGTATAAGTGATATTAACTGCGTGACGATGAATTCATTTTATTCCGCTCACCGAAATGCAAAGAATCTGGTTAATATTCTTAAAAAAGAGTTCGATCATCGAGAAAAAAAAATGATTATTTTTTCACATTCAAAGGGGTGCCTTGAAGTTCTTCTTGCTCTTTTCCGGGAGTATGAATTTTTTGACAGGGCCGTGGAAAGAATCATTTGTGTTCAGCCACCTTTTCAAGGCTCCGAGGTACTAGACTCTAAATTCCTTCAACCACTTCTTAAAGCATGGCCAGGTCTGAACTCTCTTAGAAAAGATTTTTATAGGGAATTATTTCGAGATGAGCTTGTTGAAAAAGAAGAGCGACACAGGTTTTTTCAAGAAAAAATATTAGTCATTCGATCATTCAAAACTCGCTCCCAGGATGTTTCTTGGGTGATTAGACCCATTCATTTTTTGCTTAAAAAAACTGGTTCAGAAAACGATGGCGTCCTTAAGCTATCTGAGCAAGTTCTTCCTTTTGCCAAATCTACTGATATGGTTTTAGAAATGGACCATTCTGATCTTTTTACCTCCCATAGACTCTCAAATAAGGGCCATGAATTTAGAAAAAGTCTCATGGTGAAATTAATTAACATGTCGACGGGACGAAGTCAGGAAGTCGATGAGTTAGAATTTGGTTTTGAAGATGTAATCCCAACTAGGCTCAACAATCCCGAAGTTTGCAACATCCTTTAATTTCGAGTGATGGATGGCATGACCCTGTCGTGCTGAGTTCATGAAAGGTAATTTCATGGACCAATGAGTAGCAGGAAGATGTTCAATCCAGTGAACAAGCTCGTAAATCCCGTACCATAGAGTGAGTCCGAAAGCGAAAGGTAGAATCAAATTCTGTGGAAGAAAAATTTCTGCCATGAAAACTAATCCAGGCAAATAAATCACAAAATAAAAAATTTGAATCCAAGGAGGCATGAGGAGCATGTAAACATCATCGAGGTGGTCATATTCCATGGAATGGGACTGATAAAATGTATGGTGCCAGTGATGCATTTTAAATGCCCACCCAAAACCAGGAAGTTTTCGATGGAGAAGGAAGCGGTGGAGGAAGTAGGTGAATGTTGATGCATATCCCAGGGCAAGTAGAACCATCAGGAGGGAGTCTATTTTCCATTCACATTTAGTGCCAATGATTAAAATGACACTTAGCTGGATCATTGAAAAAAAAACCACATGAAACTTTCCACTGTAATACTGTGGAATTACTTTTTTTCTGAAGGCCTTTCGGTATCGTTCCATATATTGATCTTCAAAATAATAGGTTGCTTATTCCCATTAATATGCTGATTCATTTTTCGCTTAAGTCCTAGAGTTGTGAGTTCTTAAGAAAGCTAACCTCTGCATGGCTTGCAATAGTTAAAGTTCCATGGACAACTAGGTTTTATCGCCACAGATCACCTTTACAAAAGTTTATCATTTTATTTGTTTCAAATCAATTTTTGATATGAGTACAATGACTTAAAATACCCCTAATGCCTTTCTCTATCTTTAATACAAGTTGGCACGCACCTCAAAATTAAAAAGTTATGGGAATTGATAGAGCTATCATGAGGGCACTGTATTCTGCTTCTATTGTTGGATCTGTATTACTGCTCTTTTCGATAGCAACCGAACTGGATCCATGTTTAAATAAATTTTTAATACTTCTCCATTCGATATTAAGATTAAGTGGTGGAAGAAGAGAAAATCCTAATCCAATTTTGTACCCACCGCTTGTTATTGTTCCTAAAGTGTAATCCTCACCTTCAGCATTAGCAAAAGGAACATAACCAGCATAAATCCTCATGAAAGTAGGAAATTTGTAACCAATAAAAGCGCCCACTTCGTTTATTTTTTTCTTCTCTCCATCGATTGAAAGAAATCCGCCTAAATAATCCAATCCAAATTGTAGTGCAAGAATTTGAAGACCTAGACGGCCTCCATATGTAAAACCATGTAGCGAATCTTTAGATTCAGATTCAGTGTAAAAGTCAACATCTGTCTGTGTTTTGAATTCCCCAACACTGTAACCAATCACTGGTTCAATGAGAATATCTGCATGTGTTTTCTTCAAAACACCAAAAAACATGAACAAAGATGTTATAAAAAATACTAGTTTCAAATTGTTATTCCTTTAAGAATAAAAGGTTAGTCTAAAAGATTTTAAAGATCAACTAGTACCCAAAATATTATCGGCAGTTTTAGTCTTTTTTATCTTTCTTAATGAATTGCTCATTCAAGAGTTGTAGTTCTATGCCTAGGTCCTGGAAAAAGTCGTTTTTTCTTAGTTTAAGATCCAAAGGAGCATCAGAGTTCCTCCAGTCTGCAGATATTTTCTTAATCTGATAAACTGGTCCAGCGATTTTCTGAGTAATGATCGTAAAAACAAGAAAGTTAATGATTAAAAACACAAGACCCAAGTAAATGGTGTAATCCGCTAATTGAATTCCCTGTCTTTCAATGAAAACGGATAGGGAGTGGTCGTAGGTTATGCCAGCGGCCATAAGTTTCTCCCTCAGCATTGATCGAAACTGACGAATCAATACATAGAGTCCGCTAAGTTGAAACAGACTCAAACCAAGAGAGATTCCAATCATTCTAAATTGAAAATCAGGCAGGATAAAATACTTCGTTCGAAGCTTTTTTTGTTGTTGCATTTAAAACTCCATTGGTCTTAAGAAAAAATCATTTGGCATTTTTTCAATGATCTCTCGCTCTTCAGAAGTAGTGTCAGATAAAATCTCTTCTTCTTCTTGTTGTTCATCATTAATCGATGCAATATCACGAGATGTCGTATCATTTTCTACAACATCAGATTTAGGACATTGATCTGTATCGTCGCTTTTTGAAGGTGCGACCTTCTTAAGTAAGTCAACATCCTTTTTGAATTCTTCTGAATCAGAAAGGTTGTCTTCGTTATAGGTCTCTAATTGAGAAACTTCAGGATAGGGGGCCATAGAATATCCTATGACCCCACCGAAAAAAAAGATTATGAAGTATATTTTCATCAGAAAGAACACTCAGCAGGCATCGCGAGGACACCCGTAGACCTACATATTCCTTTTGGTTTATTTACATTACCAAAGTTGTTAATTGCTTTTAGTACATCAAGTTTTTGAAAAGCTACAGTTTTCTCTTGTTGAAATAATCCTTTTTCCAACCCTTTCTGTTTATCCTCTAGGGTATTCATTTGCTTTTTTAAAATTTGACCTCTGTCCTTAATTGGACTTGCTTTTAAAGCAATTAGCACGGATTCAATTTCATTTAAGGTTGAAAGACGTACATTCAAATTAAATATTGTATTCTCAAGTGAGACAATCCCACTATCGATGGCAACCATACGTGGATTTTTCGAACAGCTATTAAAGGCGCTCTCAGAATAATGTTCATACTCTAAACAAGCATCAAAAATTCCCTTTCTTTCTTCTTTTTTCTTTTTAAGTTCTCCACCGACAAGATTTCTATTTATGTTATATTCAGCATGTTTTTTTAAATCTTCTTCAAGATTTTTTTTGTTGGTTCTTAATGCCAAAATTTTGGTATCAATATTAGAGTCGTTAAGGTCTTTCACTTTTTCTTTGTTAAGTTCTTTTTTTGAATTCTTTATGCCCTCAATGTTTGATTTAAACTCTATATGCTTCTGAATGGCTTCTTCGAGAAGACTTTGTCTCGACTTTAATTCTATATCTGCTACACTACAGGCACTTCCGAGCTCTCCAATTTTGTTATTATGAAATTTTATCTCTTCAGCTACTTGGGAGCAAGCACTCCTCAAACCCGCTATGGCAGAAGCCAGGACACCTTCAGCCTTATCCTTATCAAACTTTAATTTTTTAATTTCTGAAATAGTTGAATCAATCTTATCAGTAGATTTATTGAAATTAAGACTTTGTGCCTGAGCGAAATGAGTTATCGACATGAAAAGTACAGGGAAACCTATCAAGTTCTTTATCTTCATATAATCTCCTTATGATATATTTATTTGATTAAATCTCCGTAGCTGCTCTAATATCGGTATTTTTATTAGAGAAATTGATTTTAATTTATCAAGTAGACTTAAGTCTCTGATTATTCTTGATCAATAAGATGTTTTTTCCATTTAAATTTATCTGCCAGGTATAAGCTGATCCGGGTGATCAAGCTCTAAGCATGCCGATAATTTAAAGATTTCCTTCTATCTTAAGATTGGTATTTTTTTTAAATCTAACTTCCCATGAGATATTGTTCGGCAATTTTTATTGTTACCTTTCACTTATTGATCACCTCTATTAGCATAAAATTTTTTATCTACGCCCCCCACCCGCCAATTAAACCGATTGTCCTAATATTGTAATCCAATTTGAGAACAATGTTAGGATGAATCACTTATGAGAAAGTGTACGATGGACAGAAAAATTGAAGAGCAATTGATTTAAAAAAAGTTGTTTTCTGAGCTTGAACGCGACCTTCTTCTTGGAAAGAAAAGAACGAGAATCGTTCATGACTGAGAAAAAAACCCTTAACCATCTCCACGACGAAGCGTCGGTAGTCGATGCTTTATCCCCAGAGTAAGTGGCGGTCTCTATTTAAGGCCAGTTAATCTGCTGCTCATTTCCAAAGCTACTCTCAAATTTGTTTATTCCTATTCGTTATTAAGTATGCCCAAAAAAGTGGATATGGATTTTCACCTTTTGGATAGTTTGACATAGAATTTTATAGAAAATTGGCTTCGTGTTAGGATACCAACCAGTTCCCCTAACAATTTAAAAAAACGAGGTCGGTTCTATGAGAAAAGACTTTCTGAGAGATTTTGCTCCACTTCTTTCGGATGAAAGGCATCCTGATGCACTTTAAGAGATCCCTCAAGATCATAAAGTTTTAAATAGAATCGTCCATTATGTTGAATCCCATTTTCACCAAATGACCAAGAAATTACTAACGGCTCCACTTTAGTGGTGTTAATGTCTTCTTCAGAAGGCTCTGATGAGCCCATCGTTGTGCTCATCCTTTCCAGGACCATATTTTTTGACCGCAAGTTTCGCAAGGTGCCCGAAGGCAGGAAAACGGAAGACCTCTGCCACAAATGAATATTCTAAGATTTTGAAATCAAAAGAAAATTACGACGATTAGTAAAACGAATGTTTATCCTATTGTGATCAAACGCTAATTCAAAACACCACTGAGGTAAGGGAGTTTTAAAAAATTAAGTGGATTAGGACCATGCTCATTGAGATGATGAACCTGGAGCTTCTTCAAGCTCAATTACACGCTTAAGGGATTGGTGATGAAATTTTACTTGTTTTCCTTTCGTAAGTTTTAAACAAAGTTCAGGATTGATCGTTTTATTACCGCTTTCTTTGAAACTAAGATGTGGGAAATTTGAGCTGAAGGTCTTGAAGCTTTCTCTAACGACAAATTCAGCATGCTCAAAGCCAGTTTCATAGCTCGATGAAGTCTTAGGCGCGGGGAGTTCAAGAAGAGGCACTTGATGATGATTTGTTTGGAATGGAGTGTTTAATAAAAAGGCACAGATGGGTCGTCCGTTGACCATGGCCTCAGTCAGTAACTTTCCATACTGTTCAAATTTAGTTTTATAAAAGTGATACTCTTCCATCGTACCAACTCGGAAGCAAAGGTGGTCACATTCAAAAGAATCTGCCGGAATCCCCAAATCCATGAGCTCCGCTACCAGAGTTTGTAGAAAACCTTCACCTAAGGCTTTCAAACGATCAAAGTCAAATTTATTCATGTTTTTTTTATCTCTCCTAAATTAATGATCATATACTAAATTGAGGGAGATTAAAATAAAATGCTATCCCATATCTATGGAAGGAAGAAGTTTTAAGTAAATCTTTTTTTGAAGATCAGGATGATCAAAAAATTCAATTTGTAAAAATAGAGAAAGGTGTCATCCTTTATTTAAAAAACGATGATATGACTATTGTGATGATAGCTTTTAAATTGATAACTTTTGAAGGCGAAGCAGATGATCTTGAGGTCGAGGCCACCAACGCCCATGAGAAGATAAAACAAAGAACTTTAAATCTTTCGAAAAAGCTTGCCTTAAGTTAAATTTTGCTTCCTTAAGACCACTATTTTGATGGGTGATAATTCAATTTTCCTGGCGTCATCGGTAAAAGGCCCACTCTCCCTTAAGAAAATCTTTTATTTTACATCCCTTGTTCTCATTTTCAGGGTTCAAGTCCGGTCTGCTTGGTTTTGGTCTTTTGAACATTTAGTTTTTAAGGATCTGCTCAGAATTAAAAGATTGAACTTTCAGTACCGGTGAGCTAGTTATTTTCAACCATACCCTATGATGTAAAAGGTCTACGATGAAGAATTCTTTTGTATTTATTCTTTTT
>CANHIY010000074.1 GCA_947461175.1 Bacteriovoracaceae bacterium | reverse complement strand
TTGCAGGCCTTTTTGTTTTTTGTATGAATTGTTTTTGTCGACAAAAATCATATCAAATAACTTAAAGGCCTATCATGGCATTTAAATCAGACTAATTTAGTTCCGCACATAAATGAGAAAGATTCGTGTTTCAAGGCAAGATATTTTAAGAATAATGATTGACCTCTCTGGCTATCTTCCTGATCTTATAATTCATTATGGAGGTGGAAATGATTTAATGATGGGTTCAGATAAAAGATTGAACTTTCCTCATCGATTTGTTCATTATGAAAAGAATCAATACTTTACCAAATCGGTTTGTAATTATGATTGGTTCCTAGGTTTAGCAATGGGGAGTAGTTTTCTTAGAGACCAGCAATTCATTCAATCTTAGTCCAGAAAAGATTAGAAGAAAAAATTAAAATTCTTGTCCCTCCAGGCTCAGACATAGAGTCTTTGAGAGTCCAAGCTTATTTTGAGAATATGAAGTGGGTAATTTATTAGCAGAAAAAATTGGAGCAAAATTTGTAATTGTTTTTCAACCTGTATTAAGTTTTAAAAGCTCTATAAGTACTGAGGAAAAGAAGTATCTAAGTAATAGTATTAAGGATTATGTAACTATGCAAAGAGAGATTTATTATTCAAAAAAAATAAAATTCGATAAGGAGTTAAGGATAATCGATTGCTCTAATATCTTCAATGAAGTTAAATATACGGTATTTACGGACAATATACACATTATAGATAAAGCAAATATTTATCCTGCTAGATGTATTGTCGATTACCTCATCAAGAATGATTTCCTTCTTAAGCACAAAAACTTAGAGAGAAATTTTACCCCGGAAGAATTTTATTATCTTGGATATCCTAAAAATGTTGAGAATTATGAATTTTTATTGAATAATTAATTAACTTATGAAAAATCTTTTCAATTACTTTTTAGAAAGAAAAAAATGGTGGTTGTTACCGTTTTTAATAGTAATTTCTTTATCTTTTCTTCTTATTATAATCGGTACATCTACACCGGTTGCACCATTTGTTTATACATTTTTCTAGGTATCTCTTTTGGAATTAAATTTCACAATACGTAAACAATTTGTTTATTTACTACAACTGGGGATTATTTTCTACTTTCTTGGTTTCGTCTTTCATTCATATCTGTGGATTTGTGACCTCATCATTGTTCTCTGTCTGCCATTTCAGAAACTTAGGTTAAACTTAATCCTATTTTGGAGTAATCTTGGGATTACTATTTCTAAAATTACTCATCCAGTTTTTTTAGGTGTTTTGTATTTTTTCATTTTAACACCTATAGCATTCTTTTGGCGTCTCTTTGGGAATGATTCCCTTAAAATGAGGAAACCGTCAAAAACTACTTTAGAAGTTGTTGATGAGTTGAATGAAACCAAAAAGTTTGAGAACTACTGGTGAATATTTTAGGTATTTCTGCTTTTTATCATGATAGTGCTGCAGCCTTAATAAAAAACGGGGAAATCATTGCCGCAGCTCAGGAGGAAAGATTTACCAGAATTAAGCATGATCCTAAATTTCCAGAAAATGCTGTTAAATTTTGTTTAAAATCTTCAACTTTATCTTGGAGTGAAGTAGACGCTGTAGTTTTTTACGATAAACCTTGGTTGAAGTTTGAACGAATCATAGAAACTTACTATTCGGTTGCACCGAGAGGATTTTCTTCATTTTATAGTGGAATTCCGATCTGGATCAAAGAAAAAGCACTAATGACTCGTCTATTGCATCAGTTTATTCCTAAAACTATTCCTATTAAGTTTTCGAATCACCATCTATCCCATGGAGCAAGTGCTTTTTATCCATCCCCATTTAAGTCTGCTGCAGTATTAACCATGGATGGGGTAGGAGAATGGGCAACGACCACTATTTCACATGGATATGATACACAGTTTAAAACTTTGAGAGAGATAAGATTCCCGCACTCAATTGGTCTTTTGTATTCTGCTTTTACTCGTTATTGTGGTTTTAAAGTTAATTCTGGTGAATATAAATTAATGGGTCTTGCTCCATATGGGAGAAAATCATCTCAAGCGGTTCATGATTATAAAACCAGAATAAAAAATGAACTCTGTCACATATATGACGATGGTGGAATTTGGTTAAATCAAAGTTACTTTGACTATTTAACTGGTTTAGACATGGTCAAAACTAAAAAATGGGAGCAACTTTTTGGATTTGCATCAAGAACAGAGAATATGCCTCTTGAGCAACATTTCTGTGATTTGGCGTTGGCCATCCAGGAAATTACAGAAGAGGTAGTTCTTAAACTTGCAAAAACTGCAAAGTCCATTACGGGTGAGAAAAATTTATGTCTTGCTGGTGGAGTTGCCTTAAATTGCGTAGCAAATTCTGCAATCAAACGATCCGGATTATTTGATGAGATATGGGTTCAGCCTGCCTCTGGAGATGCGGGAGGAGCATTAGGGGCGGCACTTGCTTATTACTACTCTTTAAAAAATACGAGAACCGTTTTGTCGACTGACTCAATGAAGGGATCCTTTCTTGGCCCCGAATTTAGTTCTAAAGAGATATTGGAAAGACTTGATTTTCATAAAGTAAATTTCATAAATCTTCAGGAAACACAATTATGTGAAAGAGTTGCCCTCTTGTTGGATGAGGGACAAATCGTAGGATGGTTTCAAGGCAAGATGGAATTTGGTCCTCGTGCACTTGGGGCAAGGAGCATATTAGCTGATCCTCGTAACCCAGAAATGCAAAAGAGATTGAATTTAAAAATTAAGTATAGAGAGGGATTCCGACCTTTTGCGCCAAGTGTTCTTTCTGAAGATTCGAGAACATACTTTTCTGAGGGATATGATAGCCCCTATATGTTGCTGATTGATCACGTAAAAAATTCTCTCCAAAATAAGAAACCTTCAAATTATGATGATTGGAAGTTGAATGATAAGCTTTACTTCAATCGTTCTTCTTTACCTTCCATTACTCATTTGGATTACTCAGCAAGAGTTCAAACAGTAAACTATGATACCAATCCTTTATACCATAAACTCATAGAAGCCTTTAAAGCAATTACAGGGGTAGGAATGTTGGTGAACACCTCATTTAATGTAAGAGGAGAGCCTGTTGTTGGCAGTCCAGAAGATGCTTTAAGATGTTTTTTTAACACAGAAATGGATGCATTAGCATTGGGCGAATTTTTAATTGAAAAAAAACATCAAAAAAATGAGACAATCGAATTTTTTAAAAAATCCTATAGATCCTTCACACCAGATTAGTAAATTTTCTGTAAAAGACTACACCTTAAAAAAACATCCTTAGCCCAACCCCTAGATCCGTAGTCACAAGTTTCTGAGCAAGATTTTCTGGCTCATCCCCCGTCCCAACCGGAACATACCCAAAAAATTCAGCCTCAGTGTTCTTCGTAAGGTTATAGGTTCCTTTACCAATGAGATAAGTAAACCCCGATTTAATATCATTAATAATCGTGGCATTAATTTTCATCAAGGGGTGAACTTCATAAAGATTAGAGACAGCGAGGAAATACTCTGTCGGTAAAAATCTCTCAAAGGAATTAAAAGTAGCGTAGTTGTTTTTTTTCTGGTGGCCCCCTTCAACCCTTAAGTGCCACTTGCTGGTTAGTTGCTCATCATAACCCAAGAGGATGTCAAAAAGGTCGTTGGATGGTTCATTTTTTACATTTTCAGATTGATACAAAACTTGTGAAAAAACTAAGGCCTCTTCAAGTTGAAAGCTTACCTGTCCCCCAACCTTCTGACGGTTTTGGTCTTCTCCAATGACGTAATCGAGCTGAATGCTGTCATTGTATTGGTACTCACCATGGGCCCAGAGAGTTCGATCAATTTGTCCGTCATAGCCCTCAATTCGCTTATCTCCTAAGAGGAGAAACTGTATGGTGTGTTTTTCATCAGCAAAAAAAGTGAAAGAGAAGCCGTCATTACCTTGGGCCACTTGAGAAATGGCCGTGAGACCTGTGGGTTGATTAAAGGGATTAATGGGATTAAAAATTTCGCCGAGGCCATAGTTGACATACATTCTTCCGGCCATGAACCTGTGTTCTTCATAATCCCATTCATAGTAAAACTTATTTAAGACGGATTCTATCTGATGGTTTCCGTTTTGATCCACGCTTTGTAATTGAAACACGTCCCTGGCCACGAGCTTATTTGGAAAAGTATAAATGGTGGTAGCAAGGTAACTGTCTCGTTTTACTCCATAAAGTGGGGGAGGATTGTAGAGCTCAGATTGGGAGAACCTTCCAAACCAGTTTGCCTCAATTCTCGAGTTACCCAACTCAACTTTTCCATTAAGATTACCGTAAAGAAGATAAAAATTTTCCTGATCCCAATCCTGATAAAGCGGAGGATCCTTTGCCTCTTTATTATTCTGAGAGTGCCTGAACTGTCCCTCAAGATTTCCAGAAAGATCCACGTCAATTCCTGCAAAAAGGATTGTAGGAGTGAGGAATGCAAGAAATGGGATAATCTTTTTCATCAGTGTCCTGTGAGATTTTTCTGTGAAAAGTGATCAGCTTTATATTTTACATTAAAGTTGATGGTTTTGTAGTCAAGAACAGTCTTTTTGCTTTTATCGTCTTCAGGGATCATCTCCCAATGGGTCGGAACCTTGTGCCCATCAAAGGTTTTTATGTCGCTAAAGGAGAGTGTCCTTCTGAGCTTATTTTCTTTGTCATAGTATTTATACATCCTCGGGAGGCAATCTTCTTTTGATGAATAAGTAACGATCTTAGGCCACATCACTTTGGAGTTTACCTTAGCAAAGTTTTCGATCACTTTATAGGAAGGCTCATCCTTGCCGAATTTATGGTCATAGTCTTCGGCCATGGAAGAAGCCTTAAGAATGTCATCATTAGTAAAATCTGAACCCATCCAGCTAGCAAGAAGCATGGATGAAGAAACGGCCACTTTTCGTTTTAGTTTTGGAAAATAGTTCCACATCTTATTTTCAATCCGAAGAGTTCTTATGCCCTTTTCTTTGGCCGGAGAAAGAATGGTGGAGAGGGCCTCCTTCTTTCCTTCTACATCAGATTCGATTTCCAAAGTTCTTGTCCAGTTCGGGGTTTTGATGGTCATGGTCATGGCTGACTGAGACCGGTCGCCTCTCATTTGTTTTTCAGCATATTTTAGCCATTCATCAGGATTATTGATGTTAGCTCCTAAGGCCACACATAGGACAATATCTTTTCGAAAAAACTTTTTAAACATGATGAATCCTTGATTCTGAAATTTGTCCATCCTTAACATAAAGGACCGTTTTGACTTGATCAATGAGCCTTTGGTCATGGGTAGAGAAGATGAAGGTCAACTTAAACTCCTGATTAAGTTTTTTAAACAAATCAATAATCTCCTGAGCAGTTTTGCTGTCAAGGTTGGCAGTGGGTTCATCTGCAAGGATGATCTGGGGTTTTCCGGCGATGGATCTCGCGATAGAAACTCTTTGCTGCTGACCACCGGAGAGTTGTTTGGGAAAACGGTTCCCTAATTTATCTAACCCCACTTGATTTAACGCCCATTCTACCCGTTCCTTAATTTCCTTCTTAGGATAATTTTTAAGTTGGAGGGGGAATTCAATATTTTCAGCTGCGGTTAAAATGGGAAGAAGTTGGTAGTCTTGAAAAATAAATCCCATGAAGTCCAGGCGGTGCTTTGTCCTTTCCTCAAGGGATAATTTTGTGATGTCTTCTTCTCCGTGCCTAAGAGTTCCATGGGTAGGCAGGATGAGGCCAGCGATGAGATTTAAAATAGTGGTTTTTCCTGAACCCGAGGGGCCAACTAAGGCCATGAAGTCTCCCTCTGAAATTTTAAGGTTTACATTCTTTGCACCATAAACCTTGTTCTCTTGAGAGACTTCATAGATTTTATCGACATTTAGTAATTCAAACTGCATTTTTACTCCTACCAATGACTCGTATGAGTGGATAGATCATCGTTGTTCCAAGAAAAAAATAAATCATGAGGGGAACTTTCCAGTAGTACTCTGAGACTGGGTAAAGCCTCACCAGAGGTTGAATAATCATTCCACCCATAATGATGGGTTTTCCGCCGGTAAAGAGCTGGATGTTGACGGGAAAGTAATAACAGTAGGTGGTGAAGGCGTGACCAAGAAGCACACCCAAGAGGACTGCAATTGTTCCCATCATGAACACCTCAAACATGAGGCTTAGGGTGATCCAGCTGGCTTTCGCCCCAATGATGTTTAAGGTTTGAAATTCCTGCTCTCTTTCAAAAAAAGTAATCATTAAGGAATTTGATAAACCAAGGCTAATGACCAGGACGATAATGAATGAAACGATCCAGGTAAAGTTATCAATAAACCTGATGGAAACACCAATTTCAGGAAGAAGCTCAGTCCACTTGGTAACAGAAAGTTCTGGGATAGCGGGGAGGGATTCATCCTTCATATCAAAATCAACTCTTTGGTGATAACGTCCTGGTGGCATCACAAGAAACTCTTCAGCTGTCCTAATTTGAGTAAAGGCGAGGGTTTCCTCCAGATCTCCTCCACCAAAATCGATAAGACCCACCACTTTCATAAGATCATTGGCAACAGATCCATCTAAGGCTTGGCCAATGACGGCCACCTCGTCACCAATGTTCACACTGATTCTGCTGGCAAGGCGTTTACCCAGGATAATTTCTCTGTCCCCCATGGGGTCAAGAAATCTTCCCACATTCACCGCCCGTTCCAGAGTCGTGAGGGCCATTTCTTTTTGGATCTCTAAACCGGTTAAAAGAACACCTAAAGTTTTTTTCTCCCCAGAAACAAAGACTGGGGCAGTGACTCTTTTTGTGGAGTGAGTAAGGAGGTTTTTGTTAGGGATTTCATCGTCAGATAAGGTTTTATAGTTATCAAATTCTTTTTTATTTTCTGGTTTGTAGTAATCCTTGTGGGTGATGTGGTACTCCCCAGCATATTGGGTGAGAAATTCTTTCATGACTTCTTTTGAGCCAGAGTTCGCAAAATTAAGATCCCAAATAATAAATCCGGTACCAATGCTTAAACTCATGATGAGAATAAAAGATCTCTTAGGTGACCTTAGGAGGTTTCTAAAACTAAATTTTAAAAGAAGACCTAATGCTCTCATGATTCTTGTCCAAGTTTTTTCAGTGTTCGATGGATAGACCAGATATAGCTTGAGCCCAAAACAATAAAGACAAAGAGAAAGGTAATCACCACCTGGTTGGGAGACAGAAGAGGATAGATAATACCGGGGAGCTTGATGCCTGCTCTTTCAATTGACACTCCATCGTTAAGGTACCTGAAGTCCACTCCATGAAAGGATTGGTAGCCAATAATAAGGAAGAGCATAAAGACAGAGAAACAACCTGATAAAATAATCATGAGAATACTTTCATACAAGCCGATTTTCCAAAATTTTCCTACTGAAACGCCTACAATGTTCATCATCTTTAATTCTTTAAACCTCTCCTGCCACAGCATTCTGACTGGAGTAAGGATAGTCATGGTGATAGTAAAACCTATGATGAGAAAGAAAAACTTAATCATACCGTCATGAAATTCGAGAACCACCGCCATTTCTGGATTTAGTTGTTTCCAGGTTTTAATCTTTAACGAGGTGCCCTCTAAGTTTCTTTTTAAAAGAGGTTTTTCCACAAGACTTGGTGTCATAACCGCCACTCGATTAAATAAAATTTTTCCCGAGTCTTGGTTTAGGAAGAGTGTTTGCCAGGTTTTTTGATTAATATAAATAAATCGTTTTTGAAATCCGGGGCTATTGTAGTGATAAATTCCTTTGATGTTTAGGATTTCAGACCTGAGTTCTCCAATCTTATCCTGATAATTCAGGACCATCTGGTCCCCAACTTTAAATTTAAATGCATCCGAAAGCTCTTTTCCAATTACAACCTCAAATTCATCCTGGGAGGTGAGAAAGTTTCCTGAAATGATTTTCTTCCCCACAGGGAGAAAATTTTGATGCCATTCAGGCACAATCCCAAGGACCACCAGGCCTGCGGCCCCCTCAGGGGTTGAAATATTTCCATCCAGGACTAGCTCTGGGGAAAATGAGATGACAGGCTTTTTTTCTAATTTTTTTTGGAAATCAGAAGAGTACTCAACGGGTTCAGAAGAGTCGGTGGTCTTGGCATAATTTGGTTCTTGAATCTGAAAAAAGCCAGTATTGGTATTTACGACAGCCTCTTCAATTTGAGAGTTTAACCCATCAAAGAAGGCCACGACCCATACGGCAATCACAACCGCGAGCGATACAGAAAAGACAATAAAAAAACTCCTCCCTGTATTGCGGCGGATACTTTTCCAGGCAAATCTAACGAGGTACCGATTTTGATGAGTCAGCATAAATTCCGTTGGTGACGTTAATGAATCAAGCGACTTTTATCTTACTTTAAGATCCACATTCATGACAGCCATTTGGGTCATTCAAAGCTTGATTTATCTTATATTTTTAATCAGGAACTGGGATTAATGAATTTTTATTTGTTTCCGATAAATAAGTGAAGACACAGGAGTGACTTATGGAAGAGAGTCAATGGAACACCTATCAATTTAGAAAGAATGCTGGATACCCAGTTTATCTGCGACTCAAACAAGATGACTTAAATTCAAAATATGCTCATTTATTTCAAGAGATGGGCTTTACTTTGTTGAACGAAGCAGAGGTTAAAAAAATAAAATTAAACGAACCCTACCTAAAAATCCTTTCAGTAAGGAAAGCTTCTCCCTCTTACATGCAATTAATTAACAGCTCAGACATCCTCGACGAGTTCGGACAAGAATCTCTAGGTCTCTACTCAAGTGTGCCAAGCTACACCTTCAGAAGAGTCGGAATCATGCTTCTCCCAAAAGGAAAAGTGATCTGGGAGCTTTCAATTAATCCTGAAATTTCTCAAACTGATCAAATGGTGGGTTTTAGGATTATGCTGGTAAGATTCCTTTCACTTGCCCTGGCGGACCAAGGTATCATCTCCTACTGGGGTACAGTGAAGGATGGAACAATTATCATGATGAAGCAGGCCCAGTCTTTTGGTGAAGCAGTCTTCATTGACATGAAGAAAAAATTTATCTTCTCAAACGGAGGAGAAATGCAATTTAGCACTCCTTTAAAAATAATCCGTAAAGATAAACAGGTCCAATCTACTTTTCATCTAACGAGGGAGGATCTCATCGGTTTTTTGAGTGTCAGTACTTGCATGTTAAATTTTACTGGGATTACTCAGTCCATGAAAAAAAATATTTTTGAACTGAGTTTTTCTTCCTCAGCCGCCTATGGCGTTTTTGAAAATGAAGTAAATCTGTAGTTGTCTTAGGACAATGTCAGCGTTAAGCTACCATCCATGAATCAAATGATGAATGGATGGATAGATCCGGTAATATTTTCTTTGGGCCCCCTTCAAGTTCGTTGGTATGGCGCTATGTATGTGATTGGCTTCCTCGTAGGAGGTGCCATCCTGAAATATCTAGCGGACCGTAAATTTTGGCCTTTATCAAAAGAACTCATTGATAAGTACATCACTTGGCTCATCATCGGAATGTTCCTAGGTGCGAGACTTTTTTATGTTTTCATTTATAATTGGGATTATTATTCAGTGAATCTTTTAGATAGCTTTGCCGTGTGGAAGGGAGGACTCTCATTCCATGGTGCGGTTTTTGGGATGTGTCTTGTTTCTTACTTCTTTGCAAAAAAAAATAACCTCCACTTTTTTCATATCGGTGACTGCATGGCGGTTGCTGGGTCTCCAGGACTTTTTTTTGGCCGCATGGGAAACTTTATTAATGGAGAGCTTTACGGCCGTGTGACAGACTCTTGGGTGGGTTTTGTTTTCCCAGGAGGAGGACCCTTTCCGAGACATGCTTCTCAGCTTTACGAAGGAGTACTCGAGGGGATCGTGTTGTTTATTATTTTGTTTTTTGTTCACAAAAAGCAAAAATTTTACGGGATAGTCACATCTGGGTTCTTACTTGGGTATGGCACTTTTCGCTTTATTGTGGAGTTTTTCAGAGAGCCTGATTCTCAGTTGGGGTATTATTTTGGGATTTTCACCATGGGCCAGTTTCTTTGCCTTATCATGATCATTCTTTCCTTTTTTGTTTATAGGTTGGCAAAAAAACTTAATTTTCCAACTCCCTATCAAATAAATAACTAAGGCCATTTGTTTTTTTTCATCTTATTCAAGAGGCTTGGTCTCTCAGATTCTTTTTTCTCAACAGAGTAGAAAATGGGAAAGCAGGTTATGGTGCAGCTTGCACTATAGACGTGTTTTAGTGGGGGAGCATCCCAGGTATAAAAGGCTTCCTCATGGGTGCGCTTAAATGTGGTTTGTTTGCCATAACGGTTAGTGAGGGATTGAAAAAAAACATCATGTAAAAAGTAACTTGGGAGTCTTGCAAAAAAATCTTCTACTGTTCCATCCTTTTCTTGAATAAAAACAACAAAATTATATTTAGTTTCACTCACTGTATATTTTATGATCCTCACACCATCCTCAGTGCCCATGACTTCTCCCTTCTTAAATTTACTGTCAATTTCTGACACCGATCTGCCGGGGAAAAAAACGGAGAGGGTTTCAAGATCAAAATGATAGTTGGGGGCTTCAACTTTGGCTTTTAAGGGTTGAAACATAATCAGTAAACATGGCAAGATGATAAATAGTTTAAACATAGATATTATTTTAACATTATTTTTTAGATGAGATAGGGGCACCAAGTTCCTTGACCATTAAGGTCGGAGAATTAAATTATCGCAAAAGAATTTGCCTTCTTTGTCGATAAGGAGCCATGGAATATTCTTATTATGTAAGAACATCCTATTTACTTCAGGAAGATTGGGGATTGAAATGACTTTTAAAACGAATTTGTTACCAGTTATTGCTTTGTTCTTAGTGTCTGCGTGTTCCACAACCAATATAAAAAAAAAGATCTCTTCTACCCACTCAAGGTATAATCCTACCGTTGCCGAGCAAGCGGAGTATTATCGTGTTCAGGAACAGTTAATTGAAAAAGACCTCCCCAATTGTAGTGGCTGTATTCATGGAAGTGCTCACGAATTAACCTTCACAGCACCTCTTAATACTTATGAAATTTCATCTGAAGCCGCAGAGGAGCTTGGGTTAAAAAATACCAAGTTTGATATTCCAGTCACCTGGAACAAACAAACTGCCATGTGGGTGAAGTTTTTTACTGGTAAAGGTCGCCGTCATTTTATCAATTATACTCAGAGAGCGGGCCGCTACGCCCCCGTTCTGTCAAAAATTATGGCCGATCAGGGACTTCCTCGAGACTTGATTTATCTTGCCATGGCCGAATCAGGCTTTCAGAATCACGCACGTTCTTGGGCTAAAGCCGTGGGACCCTGGCAGTTCATGCCGGCCACAGGAAAAAAGTTTGGTCTCAATATTGATTGGTATGTGGATGAGAGACGTGATCCTCTTAAGGCCACAATCGCAGCTGCAAGTTACCTAAAAACACTTCATGGTCTTTTTGGATCCTGGGAACTTGCAGCCGCTGGTTACAATGCGGGAGAAGGAAAAATTGCCCGGGCCATCCGTATGTATAGAACCAGTGATTTTTGGAAGCTCACTAAGGGGCGCTACCTTCGCCCAGAAACAAAAAATTACGTTCCAAAAATAATGGCCTTGGCGATCATAGGTAAGAACCTGGACGTTTTTGGATTTCATGAAATTAAATTCGAAGAAGCCCTGGACTATGAAGAAATCATGGTTAAAGGAAACTCTGACCTGTATGAACTGGCCGAGGTTCTTCAACTCGATTTTGAAGAAGTCAAAAGATACAACCCAGAAGTCGTAAGATGGCAAATCCCCCCTTATGTAGAGAGCTATCCTTTAAGAGTTCCAGTTGGTGCCAAAGAGGCTTGGGACCTCTATGCCGATAAAGATTCCGTCATTGCCGATAACTATAAAACTTACGTGACCACCACCCCGTCCAATTTTCAAACCATTTCAAAAAAGTTCAAGGTCCCTGTAGATGTGCTAGAAGAGCTTAACCCAGAGATTTCCTCTGAGTCTCGTCTTGCCTCTAATACTGTGGTGAATCTCCCTTTCCGTGAGGACCACTCCCTCAGAGACGGTCTTTATGCGGATATTTACGAGAAATCCTCCAAGAGGAAAAACCGACGCCAAGGCCGAAATGAAAGACTTGTAGCAGCCTATGCTAAAAAGGGAAAATTGATCAAGAACCCTTCTGTTTTTTATACAGTGAAAAAAGGGGATACTCTTTGGAGAGTGGCCCAGAGGACTGGCGTTCCTATGAGCACCATTATCCGCACAAATCGTCATATCATTAAACGCCGACAGATCCTTCCAGGGGATCGCCTGGCCATACGATAAAGAAAATTAACATTGTGATCTTTGAAAAACCCGCTCGCAAGAGTGGGTTTTTTATTTTAAGATCACTCCATGAGTTTTGGATTATTAAAGCATTTTAAAGAGTCAAAAAGCACGAACGTGCATACCAAGTCATCGAGGCACTACCACCATTTTATTATTGGTGAGGATTTAGGTTCCGTTTTGAAGCTCCTGGAGCTTCAAAAAAGTTTCCCCCATGATACGGTAAGGCTGTTAACCACTCGTCCCCTTAACCGACAGGCCTTGATTGAAAATTATGAATTCGGTGTTTCTCAATTAAGGTCGCCTAAGGCTGTGGAACAAATCTATAGAAAGTTTCACCAAGCTAAAATTTCACCTCAAGCGAAAGAAGCTTCTTTTTATAAAGAAGGAAAGTTTTATGATTTTGGAGGAAGGGCCAAGGGCATGGATCTTCTTTTTGGAGAAGATTTTTTCACTCAAAAAGGTTACCGACTTGAATTATCTAGCCTTTTTTCAAAAGAAGAATGGGAAAATCTTGACCAGAACCTCTCAGAAAATTCTGAGATAAAAATCTTAGATTCCATCGAAAAAACCACTCCTCATGACTTGATTGATAAAAAAGAGTGGAACCTCTCTTTTAGAGATTTTTCAACGTTAACTTGTGAAATACTCTATGCTTCTATTTCACCTAAAAAGTTTCTCTCACTCATAAACCAGAAAGAAGATTTTTCTTCTGAATTTATAGATTTTTGTACTTCAACCCAGGTCACAACGGCAATTTCTGTCACATGGAAACTGAATAAAGAAATTTATCCTGAAGAAAGAACTCTCTTTATCCCTCAAAGTATGACCCACGAATGGGGTCATTTCATTGTTGAATTTGAAAACTATGATTTCGTGAAAAAACAACAATTGTGTCACGTGCTTTTTTTAATTCATGATGATGAGCCACAATCTGAGGATCTTGCCTCTAAAATAAAACTCATGAAGCGAGTCCTAGACCGGGCCTTCCCTGATATTGAAAAATTCATCACCAGTGAGTACATCCGCTTTGATGAAGAGATGTTCATTTCCAACATAAAAAATGAATTTCTTGAACAGATCTCATTTGATTATCCAAATCTTAAATTCCTAGGACAATCTGCTCCCATGGAATCTACAATGTCCGATGAAAAATTTCTTGCACGAACTCTACTTAACTAAATCTCAGGAGATTTTATGAAAATACTTATGTCCTTCCTCATTCTTGCTGCCACAACCATCGCATCTGCTCAAACTCGTTTGGTCACCATTGATGCCTTTGACCTCACTTACACCGGCGGTCTTCTCATTAAATCAGACAACAGTAACACCGAAGACCGAGAGCAAACTAACTTTCGTCTCAATCTAAACTACGCCCAAAATTGGGAAAAGTATGTGGGAGTTATGTGGAAGGCGAGAGTCTTTATTAATCGTGACTCCGTTGATTTTGGCTCAAATGATACTCTAGAAACCACTTGGGGTGGTGCCGGTGGCTTCATTTATAATTTCAACTCAGAGAACTTAAAAGAATCCTACTTTGCTTCTGCCTCTCTTGGTCTTGAAAGAGCAACTTATGAAGTAGGATCTTCTGATGATGAATCAGGATTTAACATCTTCGCAGACATTGAAGGAGGAAAGCGTTTTGACCTTGGACAATATTCTGTCGCCAATGTAACTTACGCTCCTTCCATCAGCCTCACGTTAAAACGTTACGGCGGCGACATCCGCGACACTTATTTCAAAAATGGAAGCGAGCTAAAACTCAATTTCCTAAAATTTGATATTCTTTTTTAATTTTTCTTAGACATTTTTTTTCAAAAAAAAGACCACCCTTGAGGTGGTTTTTTTATT
>CANHIY010000073.1 GCA_947461175.1 Bacteriovoracaceae bacterium | reverse complement strand
AGTTGTTTTTGTCGACAAAAATCATATCAAATAACTTAAAGGCCTATCATGGCATTTAAATCAGATTAATTTAGTTCCGCACATAAATGAGAAAGATTCCTATCGGAGCGGGTACACCACTGGAAAGTATTTGAGTGGCAAGAGAGGCTCTCAGAGCGTGGATAAGTGATTTAAGAAAAGTTTTAAGCGACACTGCCTGATCTTCCGTTGCCTTTGATTTCTAAAATCAGATTTCGGAAATTACTATCTGCGGGAATAGCTTGCTATTTTTTTATTTTGCTACACCAATAATTTGTATATTTGAAACATAGGAGCAATGAAAGAGGTTAAGATTGAATTGGGTTGACGATTTTTAACTGAGAAGAAAAAAGACTTACTTGTTGGCATCATTGCGAGAGGATTTCACGGGTTTTTTCAAGGACTTCTTTCCACAGGTGTGTTCGTGTGATTCTTTAGGTAAGTACTTGAAGCTTAGAGTAGCGAGCGATAATCACACTTAAGAGCAACTGCTAATTTCTTTGCAGTGGCCACACCAACGTTTCGTTCACCGCGCTCAATCTCAGAAATATGCTGTTGCTTGATTCCAGATTTTAAGGACAGTTCCTTTTGAGTGATTTTTTCTCTATCACGGAAAGCCTTGATGGAATCAGCAGGAGTCACATCCCCAAGGAGGTCGTGCATATGGGCCTTGATGTCTTCTAAGGACATAAGCTCATCGTCGTCTTCATTCTTTAGTTTTTCATAAAGGGCGATGATTTTTTTGATGAGTTTAAGGTCAGTTTTTTCATCAAGTTCTTTACGGATTTTTACTGCCACATTCATTTGTATGCTCCTTCTCTTGAAGCCACTTTGATGATGATGATGTCGGGTTTTACATACTCCATAATCACTCGGTAGTTCAGATTGAGTTTTGCCCGATATTCATTGGAGCCGCCACCCATTTTTTTAAGTTCCCAGCCTTGTATTGCTAGTCCGTGAAGTTCCAATTCGGCCACAAATTTCAGATAAAGTATTTGAATGTTTTGTGGAAGTTTAGAAACTTCTTTAAACACGGATTTTTTAGCTTTTATTTCCATGTCGGACTCCATCTTACACCATATTTGGTGTAAGCGCAAATAAGGATTAAACCATTGATTTATATAGATCACTTTGGTTTTGCATAGTTACCTGAATAGAGAGAAACGACATTATCCCCAAAGTTGATGTCTATCTCCGTGGATTTTTTTCCACCACCAATTTTCATAATAATCGATGCGTAAACTCCATTCTCCTAATTTTTACTTCTGGGTATAACATAATCTCAATTTATGAGATTCAAAATTTGTTTTAAATCCAGAAAAAGATTTCGAAGACTACCATTCAGGTGAATTGTTCTCCAGTATCTTCCTCTTGTAGTCACAACAATTTTCACATCTGAATCTTAATAGCGATCAACCAGAATTAAATTTTTCTCTAGATTAATTTGTTCCCAGATTAGAGCATGAAGTTCACCGAATCTCATTCCTGTCAAAATCGCAAAGGGCCATATTGTATACCAATGATTTTTTCCCCAGTTTTTGGGAAGATGATTAGTGAATAAAATAAAGCAACTATGGCGAGACATCGTTTAGGAGAGTTTTTTTCTGGAAGTCGACTGGTACTTTAAATAGAAATTCGGCATTTTTACGATAAAAGTTGGGTGCTATTCAAACACGACCAAGTTCATAATGCTTGAGCCTCTGAAAGTTAGCGACAGGTTTTATTACTTCCAAAAAGATCACTCCGAATTGGGGCTTCTTGAGTTAGAAGAAAAAATTAATCAAGTATTTGCTGAAGTTCCTTAGTGAGGTCAAGTTCCTTACTCTCTTTAAGAAGCTCTTTCTAGGGCTATCTAATACTCAAAAGTTCGGCCACAGGGTCGCTATCTTTTGATGTCGCTATAAGCCTTTAGCAGACAAAACTTTTAAGGGCAGAGTTAATCATTGAACTAAATTTTGAACCATTATCACCTGAAAGACTTTTAAAAAACTGAAAAACATCATCATCAAAAGTGAAAAAAGTAGAGCACCCTTGGGCATCCTTCAAGGTTTATCTTGTAAAAACTACTATGATCAGTGATTCAGGCAAAATATTGTCCACCAGTGTTATGATAATATTTACTAAATTTAGTAATTTTTACGTTAATTTGTAAATTTACAGTCTAGAATGTCGAAAGGATAATCAAAATGGCAAAAAACTTAAATCGCGGTTCCGTAAATACTGTTAGGCTAAAGTCGGCTATTGTATTCAATGGACATAGAATTATTAGAGCCGTTATTGAACTGGATCATATTAATTATGGCCTGAATCCTAAAACCAAACAGCTCAACACAACGAAAAGAAGCAACTTTTCGAATAAAGACATGGAGAAGTTTATCATGATGTTAGATGGTGAAGATCTCGCCCCCTGAGCGTTATGAAAAGACATATTCTATTTTTTATCATTTTATAAAGTGTCCAGTTGAGGGGAAGTTCAAAGGAAAAGAATTTGTGATGATTTTCAAAGTTGATTATCACCATAATGAAGAAATACACACAATTACAATTTATCCAAATTGGAAGAGGTAGTTATGAGAAAGACCATTGATAATGCTGAAATGCTAGATATCCTTAAAGACGTTAAGTTAAAGGCGAAAAAGAGACAGCTAACGACCATTTCTGATAAATCCCAACTTTCAACTGAAGATAAATTTAAAATTTCTCTTTGTAAGTTCTTTGTACAGTATTTAAATGAACATAAGATGAAGCCTATAGATCTTCATAAACAAACAGGTATAGAGCAGAGTCGTATTAGTGAAATTTTGCATTATAAGATTACAAAATTTACGATAGATAAGTTATTAGTCTGGTTAAATGTCCTGGCTCACCATTCACCTAAGATTAGAGAGCATTTGCATTTTCTAGAGGAAGCTATGAGTATGCCCATACTTCCAGTAAAGCAGGCGAAAAAATTAACTAGTGATATTAAAAAAGTTGCATCAGAAAAATCTCGATCCTTTGCTTTTTAAGGAAATTTCCCCCTCTTTCAGGAAAGATGACTATTGAATAAAAAAGCAGCCATGGCGAGATATCGTTTGGTAGTTATTTTTCAGTCTTGAAATTTTAGTTAGAAAATATTTGATAAGCATTGTACGAAACTAAGAAGAGCTTCTCTAAGCTTTTATCTTTGAAGCTTTATTTGATCTACCCACTATCGAGTTTTGAGAGCAGCATTTATATTTGCACAAATTTACGCTAAAGCACAACATGACGAAGATTGATCGATTCATTAAATGATTCAGCATGCCCCAAAAAATTGGCTCTATATGAAAAAATAATAATGTGATTTTTGATAGTTATAAGTTTGGCTAACTTGCCAAATGAAAAGGACTTATATTTATCTTAACAAAAACAAGCGGAGATAATAATCATGAAAATTATTTATTCTTTAAGTCTGTTAACCAGCTTAGCATTCTCTTCAATATCTTTTGGTCGCACTTATGTTATAAAAAGTGGTAATCATTTTTCAAATTTCAATCTTCCAACGATTGTAACAACGAAAAACTTTAGCTTTAGAGCTAAATTTGACGACAGCGCTGAATACTACCTTGGTACCGATGATCAGTATGACATAAATAAGCTATATGGCTTCTCCGATTGTGGATCAAATCACCACAAAAATAGTGCTCGCTTTGGTTGGGTTTGGAATGATCGAACAAGTAATCTTCGCAGTAGGGGTCGTCTTGAGATACACGCTTACACTTATCATAAAGGTAAAAGGGATAGTCAGTTTATTACTTCGGTTGACCTGAATGTTTTTAATTCCTACAACATTAAGGTTAATAAAAATAATTATATAATGAGTGTTAATAATATTTCGGTGACCATGCCCCGAGGCTGTGATTCCTCAAATCCAATAGGAGTGAAGCTTAATCCATACTTTGGGGGTAATGAAGTGGCCCCTCATGACGTAAGAATAGAAATTAAGGATTGAAATGTCCCACGATCTTTTCCTCATGAGGTTTGCGTTAGCAATAGACCCTTCGAAACTTGAAACTTGAATATATGAAAGTTGGAATCAAAAAAAGTTGAATTGTGATTACCATATTTCAGTCCTATTACATTGATCGGATACCCTCTCTAAGGAGGCCATACTCAAAATATACCGCTTCATATTTTCTCTGCTATCTGCTGTGGATGTGATTAAGTTTAGTTATGAAACACCTGAATTGCTTGGGCAATTAAATGAATTTAACCCGAGCAGAAATGAAATCAGATCAAGAAATATGGATTTGTGCCCGAAGGGAGCGTAACAAATAATTCAGTTGGCCGAGGCTATGGTAAAAAATTTAAGAGAGGCGAAGAATTATATTTTGCTCTGTTAAAGCCACTTAAGGAAGATGAGCTGATTATTTCACCGATTGTTCCAAGGAAATACAAAGGGCCCAAGAGCATCAAGCGTTTACCTAAATCATTTGTTATTAAAGTCAAAGAGAACAGAACTGGCGCCAACATTGAGTTTTTTGATGTTCGTCATAAGCGAATGATGCCAAAGGAACAAATTCATCCAATTCATCAAAGTTGAAGACTACCCAGGATATGCTGTGAGAAAGCACAACTGAGGCGAGTTTCCCTATTTAACTTGATACAGACTCAGCTTCAACAATCTTAGATAAAAGATGTCCAATAACGACGTTACCCGGTCAGTTATTGATTATTTTCATGTTCTTTTTTCAAATGAAAGAATTTCTCCATCAAAAAAACGCCTCAAGGCGTTAAGTAAGTGACTGTAATCAAACACTTTTATGTCGTTTTGTGAAATTCCTAATGCAGGCTTAGGATTTTCAAAATAAACTAAGGTTCTGAGAAATTAACAATTATGATCTTTAGAAATGTTTACACTCAATTAATCACCAATAGGCTTGAAAATTCTCCGATTGTGGCGATTCTAGGGCCACGTCAGGTGGGAAAAACCACTATCGCTCGGCAGATGAATGCCCAATATTATTTTGATTTGGAAAATCCTAAGGATGAAATTTCTCTGGAAAACCCTGAATTTACTTTAAAAGATAAATCCGGTCTCATTGTCATTGATGAAGTACAAAGAATGCCTGGCATTTTTCCTTTTTTAAGGTACTGGATTGATCATCATCCGGAGCAAAAAATTCTTCTTTTAGGTTCTGCTTCAATTGATTTAGTAAACAAAAGTTCAGAGTCTCTTGCTGGTCGGATTTCATATATTGATATTGCAGGATTTAATTGGTCTGAAATTGATTTAAAAATGGATCTTGATAAACTTTGGCAAAGAGGTGGTTACCCTAGATCATTTCTTTCTCCGGATGATGTCTCATCCCTTCAGTGGCGGGTTGATTATATCCGCACATTTTTAGAAAGAGATATTCCTCAGTTAGGAATAAGACTACCTCCGAAGGAGCTTAGGAGGTTTTGGACCATCCTCGCAAATTCTAACTCTCAATTACTTAACTTTTCTGAGCTTGGACGAAACTTTGGACTATCAGAGGTTGCCGTAAGAAGATATGTTGAAGTTTTAGAATCTTCCTTGGTTATTCGTAGTCTTAAACCTTGGTTTGAAAATATTGAAAAGCGGCAAGTAAAAAAACCAAAGATTTTCATGAGAGATTCAGGTCTCCTTCACGCACTTCTTAATATTCAGGATATAAAATCTCACCCCTTACTTGGATCTTCCTGGGAATCTTTTGTGATCGAAAATATCATTTCAATTTTATCTCAATCACATCCCATCTTAAGAGAAGAAAATTTCTATTTTTGGCGCTCACACCAGGGAGAAGAAATTGATCTTTTTTTTGAGTTTAATGGTAAACGTTTTGGTATCGAGGTGAAATTTAATTTAAGACCGAAACTAAGCCGTTCTATGACACAATCAGTTTCACTTCTGAAACTTGATCATCTTATTGTGATAAATCCAATGGGTGATTCGCATCTGGAACTTGCTCCCAAAATTTCACTCATGTCAGTGGAATACTTTTATCAAAATTTTAAAACTCTTTTCATGTAGATCCTTGATTAGAAATTTCATGATTAATAAAGTTGACCTCGATTTTTGGGAAATTGACGACTAAAACTAAAAAAATACTAATATTCTCTTGGTTTTAAATTCATCCGCACAGTCTGTTTAATTTTAAAGATCTTATGGATGAATTTCTTATCGAATCTCTTCATAGTTTTGAAACGGAAGTTCTCAAGACATATTTAAAATACAAGGCTTAGCATTTCGGACTTAGGGCCCTGAAAATTAAATTGAAAAGGGTATAGTTCTGTGATTTAAAAAAAAAGTAAACGTTCCAAATTTGTAAATCACGATAATCCTCTAGCCCTTGAATCGATTAATTTTGAATATTCTTCCTGAAACTCTTTCGAAATGAAACTTTTTTCAATTAATTCCTTCATATTAGGTAAATGTTTTAAAATTCTCTCAAAGCTTTTTTGAATAACTTTATCCCCGATTTTTAAACTTTTACCTAAATGAATAAAATCATCTTTTTTAAGCTTGTTTTTTTTACCGTTAATTGTAAGCGCCATTTCTTCTTTGTCCTCAGGGATGAGAATTTTGGTAGGAAGTAAATCATAAAAGGGGGCTAGTACTATTTCATTTGAATCATTTCTCATGAGTGAGAAGTTTTTTAAATGCATGTCTGAGTTACCTGTGAGATATGAAAATAATATAAAATCGAAAAAATTAACCACATCCAGGCCTGAATTACTTGCAAATCTTAAAATGATTTTTCCAGCTTTCTCAGTGGATGAGTTGTATTTATTTTCTGTCAACAGTTCACTTAATTGACAAAAATCTTCGACAGCAATTTTTTTACCTTTTTTAGGACGATCAAATCTTCTAGTCACATACGCAAGGTCATTACTTTTCAGTTTTATCAGCCCGTGACGGGCAACATTTAACCCACATAGCGCTGCCATATGCATAGTTAAATCTTCTAAGACAGAGATCTGAGGAAATTGTCTTGTAGGTGGTTTTAAAATAAAACTTCCCTCCGAATCAACAATCATCAGCCTATGAGTAGGATTATTTTCTTTTTTTTCTAGTTGGGTTGATATTTTTGGTTGAACACCGGTGATGCCCAGGTGTCTGGTTAAAGACTTTATTGCAAGATCTTCTAAATCATTCAAGCCAAAATTAATTTCAGGTGGTATTTCTGTTCCAAATAATTTTTTACTGCACTTCGTATGATAATTGCCTGGCAATTCTTTATCTAAGAGTTCATAGCATCCAAGGCATTTTTCTTTTTTCATTTTTCATCCGCAGGAGTTTCATCTATAACACTCACGTTCCCGATACTGTCACGACAAGCAAGCAACAAAAGACTCATACGATCCCGTGGATTGATTTTCCAATTAATCTCAATAATATTGAGTAACCATCCCTCTGGAATGAGCCCATCAAAGAATGGAAACATTGTTTTTTGTTCATAGGTTTCTGGGCGCAGTGGAAGTGTAAGGCTCACTGGCAATGATCCAGGCTTTTTTAAATATTCAGCATCATATGTGAAACTGAATAAACCTTCTTTCTCCTGAATGATTCCAGCGAAGATGTCTTGAACAAACACTTTTCCACGCTTATTCATTCAATGTCTCTCTTTACTGGAACTGGGCCCAGAGTGTGTCCAAATAATCTAAGCACACAATCAACCTTATCTAGCTTGAGGGTCTCTTTTCCTGCTTCAAGTTCTCTTAAAAAGCGAAGCCCAACTCCTGCTCTTTCCGCTAATTCTGGTTGAGTCAGTTTGGATTGTTTTCGTTTTTTTTTGATAAATTCAGCTATTTCTTTCATGATACAATTATACCTTTTAGGGTATAAAAATCAATATTCATGAAATAATATACCCTTTAGGGTATTTTTTATAAAGATACGAGGTTTTTATACCTGATCAGGTGCAAAATTTTTTTGGATTCTTGTCTAAAAAGGCTGAGAGAGGCCTTGATGAAATTTATCTTCATGTTCTAAAAAATGTAGCCTTGAGAATGTAATGATCATTAGAAATAGATGAGTAAATCCAATTTTAAAAATCGGTGATTTCCCTGAAATTGGTATCAAGCTTCCTCTTCAATCTCATAAGCGGGTTTTAGTCGTTGTATTAAACCCCATAGGCCATGAGATCCCATGACTTAGGCAAATTCTTCCCCGGGTGTACTTGGCCTATCTAAAACTATGCTAAAATCATGATAGGGAGATAATGAATGCATAATGATCCTCTTCCAAAAAAAATAATCTTGTCAGGAAACCTTCAGGGTTTCTTCTTTGACGGTCTTTCTGAGTTAAATAAAAAGTCACTTTGTCCTATTCCTGAGTCCATCATTTATTACTCAAGTGATGTGCTTGATAAGTTTGCTTTATCAGAAGATTTTTTTGAAACGTCTGATGGAAAGGTGAGGGAGAAAATCCTCGGCATGAAGCTCTTAGAGGCCTCATCCTTTTCTAGTCAGGAGCAGAAAAAAATCTACAAGGAAATTGGTGATACGTCTCTTATCCTTTGTGGTTACTTTTCTGAGTCCATTAATAAAAAGATCGTTGATATTCAGTACTATTCAAAAATTGGTAGGATGGCCTATTCCCATCTTAATAATGTGACCCCGAGGTTTTTAGATATACCGCATTTCTATGGAATGGTGGCCACTTGTTTTGAGTCACTAACAACCCTCATGAATCTTCTTGCCTCGAAAGGCAAAGGGGCCCATGAGAATCTTCTGTTTCAACGAGTTCTTAAAGAGGACTCTGTCTCTGAAAAGGAGATGCTCACCATCGGCATGACTCCTTCTCAGAGTAAGAAAGTTTCTTAAGGCTTAGGTCCGGCCTCCACGATATTCCACTTAGATGAGAAAAACTTCTTCAGGAAGGCCTGAAAGTCTTCATACTTTGCGTTCCTAATCATGTCGTTATTTTTGTGGGGAAAATCGAGTCCTAGGTTATGAAGGATGGGGATGGAATATAACTGGGCATAGTCCTCATTGGTTTGAATCCCTAAGAGTGTTTGCCCATCTATCATGGTTTTTATCCTGTCGAATTCCTCTTTTTTAATTCCATGATCCCGGAGGTTACCGAGGATTTGAAGAATCGCCTCTGTGGCAAGCTTGGTTTTATCATGACCAGAGCCAATATAGATTCCCCAGCAACCAGCCTCAAGGGCGGAAACGTGAATGGGAGAAACAGAATAACAGAGTCCCTTTTTGTCTCGTACATCAACAAAAAGATCTGAACTTTGTCCGGACAAGTGGGCCGTGATCATCTTAAGGTAGATGTCTTCTTTTTTTCCTATAGAGAAAGCAGGGACACCGATGACAATTTGAGTTTGCTCTCGTTTAAATTCAAGATGCTCTCTCTTACCCAGAAGCCCTTTAGCTTTTTTAAGGGATTTTTTTGCTTCCTTTCTTGGTGAGAGTTTTTTAGTGACCTCCATAAGATGGTGATGAACCACTGAGTAATCTAAGTCTCCACAGTAGGTCAGAACAACGGAGGAACTTTTTAGATGGTTTGAGTGAAGCTTTTTTAATCCTAAGGGAGAAAATTTCTTAATGGTCTCAGGTGTGCCAGCGAGATCAAGGGAATAGGAGTGCTCGTTAAAGACCATGCGGTAAAAGGCTTTAAAGGCTTGTTTTAGGGGGTCTTCTTTTTGATTGTCGAGAGCTCTTAGAAGAACTTTCTTTTCATGATCAAAAAACTTCTTGGTAAATTCTGGAACAAAGAGTGTTCCAAAAAAATGGTCTGAGAGTTTATTAAAATCTTTACTCTGTCCATGAAGAGTGAGGCCGTAAGCATTTTTTCCAGAAAATCCGTTAAGTGAAGAGGAGAGAGATTCCAAATCATTTTTCAGTTTCTCATAACTCATTCCCTTGTAACCGTAGGTGAGAAGTCGGCTCATGAGGTGGTGAATACCAGCATTTTTAGAGCTCTCATGAGATTGCCCGCCCTTCATGTAAGCGTGCATGACAAATGTAGGGGTGAGCTTGTTTTGTCGGTAAACAAAAGTGATTCCAGGTTTTAGTTCTGTTTCAATGACAGAAGAGTCATAAGCTGAAACTTTAGTGGTAGCTTTCTTACTTTTACTTTTTAGATCACGAGAAGCTTTTTTAAAGTCTTCTTGCCATTTTTTGAGGATTTTTTTCTGAGCTGCCTCAGGAGTTCCTTTTGGGACCTGCAAAGTAAAATGAGTTGGTTGCTTCATGATTTCCATGAGCCCGTCCCAAACGTCATCTACTGAAGCGGAGCGGATTCTTTCAATAAACTCATCCTCACAGAAGATGTTTCCAGACTGAGCAAACCCATGGCCCAGGCTAAAGGCAAAAGACTCAATGGATTCCTTCTCATAAATTTTTGAAGAAATGTATTGGTTTTTAATTTTAGTAAGTTCTTGAGGGTTGAATCCTTTCTCTAAGGCTTCCTTGAGAGTCTCCATAAAAAGGGAGGCAATTTTTGATAGGTTCTCCACTGGAAAACTCATCTTAATCATGTGGGTTCCACCGCTTGAAAAATACATGGTGGATCCAGCAATGCCATTACACAAAGAAGTTTTCGCCACCAGGGCCTGATAAAACCTTGAGGTCTCCCCGTGAGCGAGGCAGTTAATAGCGAGATCCTGGCCAGCAGATTTTGCATCCACATAAGACGGTGACTGAAGAGTGAAGGAGAGTGTGGCCTGGCGAATGTCTTTATCGTGAACATTGACAGATTCTTTTGGGTTTAATTTAAACTCTTCAAAGTGTGACTCACTCCCATGGGGAAGAGTGAAGGATTTAATTTTTTCCTCTAACTCTTTTCTGTCTTTTAAGTCCCCTGCAACAACCAAGAGGGCATTTTCAAGATTATAAAATTTATTTCGAAAACTTTTTAATTGATCCTGACTAAAATTGAGAATGGTCTCTTCTCTTCCTAAAATGGGATGCTTGTAGCCCCCCGTGAAAGAAGCTTTTTGAAGCTGAATAAAATTATATTGAGAAGGATTATCAATGGCCCTTCTATACTCTTCAAAAACAACCTGCCTCTCAGAAGGTATGTCATCCGTACCAAAAAGGGGATTGGCCACCATATCAAGTAGGATATCAACAGACTTATCCAGAAAGAGGCTAGGGGTATTAATGTAATAACAAGTGTAATCAAAAGAAGTGAAGGCGTTTACTTCCCCACCATAAGACTCAATATCGTGGGCAAGCATGGGGCCTGGTCTTGTGGGAGTTCCCTTAAAGAACATATGTTCCAGAAAATGAGCAATACCCTGGTGATCCTCTTTTTCAAGAGCTGAACCGGCCCTAAACCACATTTGCACCGTTGCGGCCGAACAGCCTGGAGAGTGGATAAATAGGGTATTTAATTCATTACTTAATTTAATTTGCTCGATTTTCATAACTTCCTTATTTGAGACATCTTGAAAGAACCGTCTTATTATCACTTTAGCATTCATCTTTTTGAAGGAAATTCTGCCTAATGACTCAGGTGTCCAGTCTTTATTTACACGTGCCCTTTTGCCAGCACCTCTGCAATTACTGTGATTTTTATAAGAAGCCTTTGGATTCTCAAAGGGATCAGTTCCTGGAGTATCAGGATTTTTTAAAAAATTCAGTTTCACAGCATGAAAAGTTTCTGCTTCAGAATAACTTCTCCTGGGCACCCCTGGAGACAGTTTACCTAGGCGGTGGCACCCCCTCCCTGTGGGGCAAGAATGGAGCAGAATTTTTTGCCAAAGAGCTTTGTTCAATTCCTCTAAAAGACGATGCAGAGTTTACCATGGAGGTGGACCCAGGGACCTGGACGGAGGAGATGCTTTCTGCCTGGCAGGAAGTTGGATTAAACAGGATTTCAGTGGGAACCCAAAGCCTAAATCCTGAGTTCCTTAAAATACTGGACCGAATCCATTCTCTAAATGATTCCCTCTACTTTTTAAAGTTTCTTCAAAAAAACCAATGGAATTACTCATTGGATTTTTTACTTGGGGTTCCTTTTTCTCATGAAAAGAAGAGAGACATCAAACAAGAACTTGATTTGCTGTTAGATCATTCCCCAAAACATATAAGCCTCTACATCTTAAATGCCCGTTCAAAATACCCTCACATCCAGCACATTCCAGACGATGACTACATTAGTGAGGAGTACCTTTTTGTGAGTGAGTATTTAAGAAGCCTTGGGTTTCATCACTATGAAGTTTCAAATTTTGCTCTTCCAGGTTTTGAGTCAAAACATAATCAAAAATACTGGAATGGACAAGGTGTCGCTGCCCTAGGTCCCACTGGCACTGGTTACCTTGCAATAAACGATAACAAGGCCACCCGCTATAAGTGGAAAGTCACAAAACCAGAAGTTGAGATTGAAGAACTTGGTCCCACTGAGCTCTTGTTAGAGAAGACTTATTTAAGTTTAAGAACATCTCTTGGGCTCAAGATAACTCCCGAACGTTATCCCCTTTACCTTGATTGGATCAAGAAAAATTACGCAACCGAGGATAATGGCTTCATCAAATTAAATTCATCAGGGTTTCTCATTTTGGATTCTCTCATGAAGGACCTCTTATAAGGTTTTTGAATTATTTCTTTAAATTATTTTCATTTGATATTAAGGTATGACATGTTCTATAAAAATTGGCGTGATAAATCCTTTCATTATATTTCATAGAGATTAAACTCATGACTCTCGAAGATCTTCAGAAATCTATCAGTAGTGATAAAATTAAAATTAAAAAAGCTTTAGATCGCCTGAGGTATAGCTCAAATAAATTAGACAAGTTGGGCAGGGACATCAAAGCCGAGGATTTAGAGAATTTGGAAATATTAGAGGTCTGGGAGTCATTTACATCTCGTTTTTCTCGCTTAAGTGACATTGTTTCCAAAAAACTTATTAGATCCTTAGTGTTAAAAGGGGATCCATCATTCCGAGGTAGTCTAATTGATTTTTTGAATAACGCTGAAAAGTTAGGTTATATTTCAAACACCAACAGATGGTGGGCGATACGCTCTTTAAGAAATAAGGAAGCCCATGAATACACGGATGAAGATTTAATTAATTTTTTCAAATCAATCAGGAATGAGGCAGAATTTCTCATCTCTGAAACTGAAAATCTTCTTAAAAAAATATGAGACTTTCTCAAGCAGAAATTCTTGTTATTAAAAACGTAATTGGAAAACTCTCTCCAAGTTATGAACTTTATCTCCATGGTTCCCGACTAAGTGATGAGCTTAAGGGTGGAGACATTGACTTGTTTATTGTCCTTCCTGATGACGTTTATAATGATCTTCAAACTAAAAAACATTATCTTGAATCTGAGCTTTCTATTAATTTAAATGAACAAAAAATAGATATTACACTCATCTCTCAATCAAATATTTCTTCTAATGATTTTTTTCGTAAATCTGAAAAAATGAGATGTTAGGAAAAGTCCACGATCAAATATGATGTGTTATGGATGTAACTTCTTTATCTGTTGGATCATAAAATTCAGTATGGCTTAATCCGTTATCGAGTTAAGCCAAATTATAATTTAGATAATCATTGGAATGAAATCTCACAATTGAACCCCACCTTTAGCCTGGAGTTTACTGGTTTGCACCTGAAGTAATATGGAAGATCGATCACGAGATTAAGATTTGATTTACTTCCTCGGTAAGAGCACAGACCTTGCCCACCTGCGGAAGAATTTAGTCTAGCATTCACAGAACGAAGAATATTTTTTTCAGGCACTAATTTAAAAGAAAGAGAGTCTCCATCAGAGTTGTCGTGAATTGAAAAAGCCTCTTCATCTATTTGATTTTTTTTGGCAATGATATTCTCAGATCCAATTGAACTCACTTCCCTCCGTCTCAATATATCATCGGCCTTTGGACATGAAAGAAATTCTTTCACTGATGCTCCACTACCTCCTCCATCTCCAGGTCTTCTACAATTTTCTCTTAGCTCAACGCCATCAACAATTTGCCCACAAATATTTATTGGAGTTTCTGCCTTTGCCGAAGTTGTGTAAAAAATAATTAAAGCAATAAGTGTTTTCATCACGATCTCCTTCTTCGAAATTTACTTACCCCAAAATATAATCCCAAAACTTTATTATTTTCGCTTTCACGTCATATCAACCACTTTGGACTTAACTAAAATTTGTGGCGCCTATTATTGTAGGCACATCTTGCCTTTTTAAGGCTTTAGTGTTTTTCCTCCCTTTCTCTATGCCCTCGATTTTCTTGAGTCTCATTTTTTCATGAGGTTTTGCCATTATAATAATTCAATTCTGGAACTTATTTCTCAAACTAAAGATGTACTTGGACGATGAGGTAAAAAATAAGTTCGTTCCCATGGTTTGACGGGGCAATATGCATGAAGATAAAATCTCAGTCAGTCAGTCAGTCAGTCAGTCAGTCAGTTATATTGCTAATTCTCTTCATCATTTCTTCTTGCCAAAATCCTATTTCTGAAACTGGCTATTCAACCACTGATCTTAACCACCCTGAGTTCTCTTACGCTGGAGCTAAAGGAACCACCGGCTCTGTTCGTAATCCCATGACAGTTACCCCCACAAGTTTTAACAACAATGGCTTTACTGCCACCTGTACTGTTCTTCCAGCTCTTCCGCCAGGTCTTTCTATTCATCCTTCAACGTGTGTGATCTCTGGAACGCCTTTAAATTCTTCTCCAAAAACGAATTACATTGTTACTGCTCAAAATATTGCCGGACTAACCCGAGAAAGTGTGGTGTTAAACGT
>CANHIY010000072.1 GCA_947461175.1 Bacteriovoracaceae bacterium | reverse complement strand
TCAGAAATTATGAATCGCATACCTCTTCAATACTGGACGTGATTTTCTTTTCTAAATAACCGACATCATTGATTCCAATGGTAGAGCCTTAAAGCTCTTTTCTTTTTATCATATGGCATTTTTAATAGATAAGTTCGACAAAAAATTAATTATTATTTCTTAGCGACTATATCTTCTTTCATTATTTTCTTTGCAAACATAAAAACCACAAAAGCGACAATCACAAAATCAATTAATGAAGAGAAAACCTTTCCATACAGTATCCCATTGTACGCAAGAGCTGATATGGTATCTACTCCAGCAGCTTTCAAAGCAGGTTGAAAAATAAGCGGTGTTAGTAAGTCATTAACCACAGTTGTAATAAAGAGGTTGAGTTTCCCCCCGATGATCACAGCAATAGCTAATCCGATAACACCGTACTGTTTTAAAAATGTTACAAATTCTTTAATCATTAGGTCCCCTTCTTCTGTTGGAATTAAAATTTAGCGACTAAAGCTGTTGTGAACAATGTATCTGTCTTATACAAAATCCCCGGAGCAGGGAAATGATCGTAACGAACTAAAACGGAAGACTTTAAAGAAAATATACTGCTGGCCACGGCCGAAATTGATAACTCTGTATTTAACTGCCAGTCTTTATTATCTGAAACATTTGGAAGATACTCAACCCAATATTTTGAAGAGATGTTTGAATTCCATTTCATTTCCCACTCTGAATAAGCACGAATATAATGACTAAATGCCATGGTCTCATCTAGACGCTCTTCATGCATGTATCGATGACCCAGCTCAGCGAAAAGTTTTGCAGTTTCTGAATCAATAAAGCGATACTTCCCACCTGTGTCTGAAATTAATCTCTTTTCTATTCCAGCAAACTTATCTTTTTCAAAATTCTCTCCAAAAAATAATCCAAATTGATTCGAAAGTTTTCTTTCAAAACGCAATCCACCCATGAAATAGCGAGCTGTCTCAATGCCATTTGCTTTTCCATTAAGGTATCTAGCTTTAAAGCTTGCTACGTTCATGTCGAATTTATAATCATTCAATTGCTTTAAATTATAGGTTTGAGTTTTCGTGTTTCCATTTGCAGAAGCTATTCCCACTTCAGATTCATTGGTTAATTGAGCATGCGCAATACCAGTGAAAAGAGAGATCAATAAGACTAGGAGTAATTTCATAAATTCCTTTTTTTCATAATTGAGGAAACACTATAAAGGGGAAAATAAAATGACTATCGGTTTTGAATAATTATTTAAAAAATTTTGATAACGGTTTGTGCATTGATAAAAATTGTAGCTGGTATGAACTGATGCATATTATTTGCTTTTGAGCTACGCATCTATTTTCCCTACACAATTTGATGACTAGTTCGATTTTCTTCGACTTATATTTCTTATGGTGTCATTTGCTTTTAGACCTATAAAGATGAAGTACCATCCAAACTATTATGGAGTGATTGGTGGAAAAATTCTATTTTCAAACTATTCAATTTTGGCCAAAGTATTTAAATATCTGAGAATCCCTTCTAGTTTCACTAGCTCTTCAGATCAGACAAGATCTTTTTTATTGATCACAATCACATCAGCGAACTCTACTTGCTGAGTTAGTAGGCTTACGATTGATCGGTGGTCCTCTGCCCCGAGTTCTAGACTTCTATCTTTTAGTGTCTGTCCTGACTCCCAGTCCCTGAGAAAAGATTTTGCATCAACAACTGTAACCATTGTATCAAGACGAGCAAACTGAAAAAGAGATTCACTATTTTTATCTTCAAATTTAAAAGTCTCTGCTACTGACATTGGCTCAGATATACCGGTAGATTCGATTACGAGATAATCATATTTTTTCTCTGCTGCAAGAGCTTTAATTTCAACGAGTAAGTCTTCTCTGAATGTGCAGCAAATGCAACCGGTACTCATCTCAACAAGTTTTTCTTCAGACTCACACCGTTCTTTTGCACCAGTTCACCATCAAGGTTAATCTCTGACATATCATTGACGATTAAAGCTACTTTCTTTTTTTCTTTTGAGAAGAATATGATTAAGGAGTGTGGTTTTATCGGATCCTAAGAATCCAGAAAGGACTGTCACAGGCAATCTTGTGTCTAATTCCATGTATTACTCCTAAAAAGTTTAGTTCTGGAAATAACAAATGAAATATTTTTTTGCAAGTCAATTGCAATTTATCGTTTCAAAATAGCCTCCATTGTCATAAAATGGCGAAATGAAAACAAAGTGCTGTGACACCCATATATCTGAAGAAGAAGCTCAAAACCTTTTATCTGAAAACGGCATCAGCCGAACAAAGATAAAAACGAGCATTTTACTACTTCTTTCAAAAAGTAAAAAACCTCTTTCAGCAAGCGAGATTTATCAAAAAATTGGTCCTAAGAACTGTGATATCTCATCGATCTGGAGAACTCTTAAAAAGTTTCACGAAAAAGGGATCACGCGGGAACTTAACCTTGGCGAAGATTTCTTTCGTTACGAACTAAAAGATTCCCATGATGAGCAAGATCACCACCATCATCATGTCCGATGTCGCGACTGCGGGGACATCAAACAACTTGAAGAGTGTGACCTTTCAGCATTTGATAAGATGTTTTCAAAACTTGGATTCAAAAAGATGGAACACTATCTCGAGTTCACAGGGATTTGCTCGAAGTGTTCTTGAAAGTTAAAATCTTTATCATAACCGACTAAAAACACTAAAGAGCTAACAAGGTCCATGTCCTTGTGACTATAGCAACTTAGGAAGAGCAACTTAGAAAAGATACTCCTGCAAGATCAAAAAGCTCTGGCGACTTTCGTCTATAATACTTCTCTTCTATTTCCTTAGATAGCTCGGCATAGGGTTGAGTCATCACATCATTCAGCTCTCGTATTAAAGAATAGTCCCCCTTAGCTGCTTGCTGATACGCAGGTACCAGAAACCATTCACGCAAACTATATTTTGGATTAACTGTTTTCATGTGCTTAGATATTACCTCACGGGAATCGACTGAATCCGCATCAATTAGTGATTTCCATTGAGTTAGCCATTGTGTCCATTCTGCGTCTATTTTTTCAGAATCTACTTTTTGATAAAAACTTTTCTTCAAAGGCCCAATGTCATTCGGAACTGTTGAAAGTTCACGAAAAAAAATAGTGTAATCAACTGGAGTTTGCGCCATCAGTATTTCGAGTTTTCTAAACAGCTCAGCCTCAAATGAGCCTAGTCCAAGTTTTGCCGCCCACATTTTATTCATTTTTTCTTGCATCACTTTAGTAAAAGAATCTCGAATTTCATCTAGCTGCTCAAGATGATCTTGATCAGAATTCAGCAAGGGCCGAATCGCTGTGCAAAACATGAAGAAATTTCGCCTCGCTGCCTCGGGCTGGTTCAAAAATGAGAAATGATGTCCTCCACCAGTCCACGGTTGAAACTGTGGATGATAAACATCACAAAATCCAAAAGGACCATAATCAAGAGTGAAGCCCCCGGCAGCACAGTTGTCACTATTGAAGTTACCTTGACAGTAACCAACACGAACCCAATTTGCGACAAGTGTTGTAAGCCTATTTAGAAACTCGCGCGACATGGAGATCACTTTTTCCGCTGTCGATAGGTTTTTATCGATCGCCTCAATATACTCTCGGTCAATCAAATGGAGCACAATTTTCTCAAGTTCTTCCATCGCTTTGGGGTGCTCATTTTTACGAGCACGACGACCAAAGAGCTCGAGTTGACCAACACGTATAAAAGACGATGCTACTCGAGTTGTGATGGCAGCAGATTCTGCTACAAAGACATCTGGATCAGGAGAGACAGAACCCGGTGAGAACCATGGTCTCTTTACTTTCTCGGTTTTTGAGACATACAAACTTAAAGAACGTGAAGTGGGTACTCCAAGCGCATGCATATGCTCTTGCGCCAGAAATTCCCGCACACTTGAGCGTAAAACAGCGCGTCCATCTGCCCCTCGACAGTATGGTGTAGGACCTCCACCTTTGAGCTGCATTTCCCAACGTCGGCCTTTGATGACGGCCTCAAGTACTGAGATGGCACGACCATCACCGTAGCCATTACCCGTTTGGAACGGACATTGCTCGTAATATTCTCTACCGTAAATGGAAAGTGCATAGCCACACGCCCAACCAACATTTCGCATAGGGGGTGGAACGTCAGATAGATCTCCAGAGAACATGCGAGCAAAATCACGAGAGAGTGCTAAGTCATCAGACAAACCAAGCTCTCGAAAAAGATTTTTACTGTGATAGACGTATTCAGGATCTTTTATTGGTCTAGGATTTACAGGAACATAGTGACCCGAAAAGACCTCTCTAGGCAGATGATCGACTCCATTTAATTTTGCCCCAGGATCACAGTTGAGTGTGTCCATCAAAGAGAAGTTAGCTAACTTGGATAGATCGTCGAGCGACGTAATCAGAGAGGGGGTTTCCTGGGTTATTTTATTTATCAAACTCATAAAATTTTACTCTCACTCAGTATTTTAATTTAAATAGAAATTTATTCTCTACAACCACAAGTAATTTTTTTGCGTTGGAGTCATCAAAGTTGAATACTTTACCGCTTAAACCGTCTTTAAAATCAAGCTCAATTCCTTTGAGATAAATGGCGGACTTAGGATCTATGAGAACCTGGATACCTGAAAAATTGAAATTATTATCTCTCTTCATATCTGATCTGAATTCTACTCTCACTCATCTTATTTTAGTATAAACATTTTCGATCCATTTCATTAAGTTGTTTACATGCAACTCGTTTACCAAGCTCAAGACCATCACGATTATCAGCTTCAAAGTGTATCCTACCATAGATTCGACTTCTTCCGGCCTCTTAACCAGCCTGAAGCCACATGCCTGGCGGAGGTTATGGTACCAGGCGCCTGAACAATGAGAAAGCTTTACGATTCCTTCAAAATCATAACTATCAACATCCAGACTCTTAAAAATAAGTCCCGGTCTGAAATTTAAATCTACAACTGGTGTTTAGGAAATACGGATGCAGCTCCCGCATTGAGGGCCAACATGAAGACCAAGAGTTTAAGTGCATTCACTGCTACTCCTTTTTTTCCAAGTTAATAAATCCCTCTTTCTGAAATTTTAAAGAATTTGGTCGTCACTCTACTGTCAAAACTGGTATTCCCCTCTCTCATCCCAGCGCCCAAGACTACCAGGATATGTCCCTAGTCTCTTCCAGGGTAGAAGTTTGGAGATAGGATGCCTATTAAGTCCATCGAAATCAAAAAGACCATAAGGTGTATGAAGCGAAACTATCAAATGAGGTCTGAAGTTATCAATATATTCAACAAGACATTTAACTTCAGGCTCGCTCCCCGGTGAATGTCCTGAAAATCGCCTTGGATCACTCTTTTGGTGGTCCCGCCAATGTTTTCGCCCTAGTTCTCTCCAGTCCTTTGTGGGAAATTTTCGATTGAGGTCGATACGATTAGTGTTCATTCTTGTCTTCAGAGTGAAGCCAATATGATTTGCAAGTTAGTTGCATTTTTTATAATCTTTACTTATGTTAGGCAAAATATTTTATTTCTTTTATTTAACTCTCGCATTGATTTCAGTTCCTTTGATGGCACATGACCTTGCTAGATTAGATAGCTTTAGTATCGAGGAAATCAACACTCCTGATCTATTAGTTAATCTTTACGTCACCGAGAACTGTTCTGTTTGTCAGAAGCAGGTAGATGTCATTAAAGAGTGTGTTGCAACCGAAAGAGTAGCGGCTTTCATGGAAGGGATAAACGAGGAAAAGCTTCGTACCTATGTTAAGAGAAAAAAGATTCCCTTTAAGACATATCTTTTAAATGAGACCACAAAGAAAGACTTGGGCTTTGGGATAGTCAGCCCATCAATCACGATTAGGGCGAAGGGAAGATTAAAAAATTATGTTGGGCTACAAACTTGTAATCAAATCACCGAGGCAATCAGAGTTGGTAATTTAGACCCGCATAAATAACTCTGCCCTGGACTGGCCCCCAGATATGACGGTTATCAAGATGGACATGATCTCCATGGACTCTCCAAGAAAGCGGAGATTCTTTATATTTTGTCTGTGTATAATCCAGTAAGTTTGTCACTCCAGCTAACAGTCTAAATCGATCTGTAACTTGTCGTTGCAAAAAAAGATCAATTGTATAGAACAAAGGTGATGTCTGGTTCTTTTGCGAAGAAGGAATGTCTTCAAAGGTGATTGGGTCTTCTGATAAGACGTTATAATTTTTATCGTAATTGTAAGGCTTCAAGTTTCTAGGCCCAATAATATTAAGAGTTGTCACGAATTCATTTTTCCCGAAATGATAGTCTGAGATAAATCTTGCCCTTGTTTCTTGCGCGGCAATTGGAAGCTTCTCTTTATAGGAGTCAGGCATCATGAACCAGTCAAAAGTTGATTCAACAGTCCAATTGCTTGTGATCCTTTCAATATGGAGAAGGTTCAGCGTTCCAACAGACATTGTTTCAGAAGCGTTTTTAAATTTAATTGGCTCTTCGTTTTCATCTCCGTAGGCCATGTTATGAAGCTGAGTGAGTGTCGCAGAAAAGGCAGAACTTCGCACAGATTGATCGTAGTTTAGGGTGTAAGTAAATGTTTCGGCCCGCTCCAGCTCATTGATTTCAGTCTCAAAGCCTTCTTCGTTTGTCCCATGCTGGGATTCAAAGAGAGTTAATGGAGCACGGTACCCTACCCCTAAGGAGAATCGGGAAGAGAGGGCGTCCGTATGTGATCTTTTATAATGAACTCTGGGAGCTAATACTGATTTCTTTAAATGGTTGTCGGTTATACGTTGATCCTGCCACTTTACATCCATATTATCGAAACGCAGAACCAAATTGAGTTCATCTTTGTCAGATATGAACCATTCATCCTGGATATAAAATCCCAAAGTATCAAAAGTAAAACTATCACTATAAAAATCATTCACTTGGTATAAAAATTTAGAATTTGAGTTCATTTCTTCGTTTCTGTGATCGACTCCGATAGTAAAAAGGTGATCCTCCCCAACGAGCCTATTTACTTTCATGTCAAAGAATCGAAACATGTCTTCGTTGTCGTAATCGTATCCATGGGAGTAAACGGAGTATTGCTCTTGTTTTGCAAGCGAGAATGATCCTTTAACGTTAGTCTCACCATCAAAGTGGTACAGGAATGACCCTCCCCCATCCATTCTTTTCAGCCGAATCCAATCGGAAATCTGATCGAGACTTCCTGTAAATTTCTTTCTTACATCCCCATTTTCAAAGGATGTTTCGTCTGCAAGGGTGGTGGGATAAGACTTATTCCGAAAGTGCTCCGTGGCACCTCCAATCAGTTCTAAATTCTGATGACCACCGCGTACAGATACTTTCAAGCACTCATTAAGTTTTTGATCATGCTTGATAAAAACCGCTTTCTGATTTTGTGCCGATGCTTCCGCGACGGAGTTGTTATCTTCATCAAAAAAACTTATTTGATTTGTCTGAGCAGTGATCAGGGTTCCACGTTTGGCGGTTCCATAGACACCCAAGAATTGCTGATTGAAAGATTCTCTCTCTCCACCACGGACGAGGTAAGAGAATTTATTTTGATCTGTCCTCTCTGTGACAAGATTAATGACCCCCCCGATGGCCTCAGGAGCAGTTAATGAAGATCCTGCTCCTCGCATGACTTCAATTAAGGCCACACCTGACATGGGAATGGCCTCCATACCGTAAAATGATGACACGGATGAGTAGGCAGGGATTCCATCCACAAGGATGGTAGTGTTTTCACCTCGCATCCCATTAAGGGTCACTCTCTGTGAACCACAATTAGCACACGTGAGAGTTGTCTGAACCCCTGGCTCAAGGTCTATTGCTTTCGCAAGTGAGACTGCGTTTTTATGCTCAACTCTTTCTTTGGTTAGTTTCTCTTTTTTAACAACTGAGGCCCGTTCAACTCGAGAGAGAGGAAGCTCAAAGTCCTTGGTCTCCGTGACTTCGATATTATCAAGTTGCTCTACATGAGCATGAGCGAGATATGTTAAGAAAACCAATAAAACGGCGAGACTATTCTTGAACACGTTTTAGATTCACGCATTGTGCAGAATGGAAGTGATTCAAATGCCACCATTTAACAGCGTAAGAATCCACTATTTCAAGTTCAAGTGAGCCAGCTTTCGTAATTACATTTAATTGGTCTTTTTGGTTATCTGCAATGCCAGAAAATAAGTTTGGTCTTGAAGCTGGCTTGATTGTGAAGAAAAATTCTTCCCCATGAGAGATGTGATGATCATCACCTTCTAGCGAAGCCATTACGTCAGCACGAAGGTTTTCAGGTTTTTCGATATTATCAGCGAAGTAAACTTGCTGAATATGAAGTGAACACGGCTGACTTGTTCCTTTAATGTTTCCGTTAAACGCTGTATGGGCAAAAGCTACGTTACTGAAAAATAATAGAGATATTAAAACTTTCATGAAGTTCTCCTTATATTTGCAGAGAAAATAGCTCATACTTTTTTGCAAGTCAATTGCAATTTTGGACAATGCTTCTCGATATCATGTAGCAACTTTGATGCGAGTTTTGGAATCACGTCGTTCCTCAATTCAAGCTCGCTTGAAAGCTTATCAAAAAGCCTTCTCTTAAGTTTAAACCACAAATTCTGTCCACCAATCTTGAAGGAAAAGTTTTGACCGATCTCTTTGTAAACTGACGTTGAAAGCAGGTCATAAAAGGGGGCAAGTCGGATTCCCTCTCCCGTCTGCAAAAAAGCCAAGTTTTTTGAATGAGAATCATTGTTACCTATGACGAGATTAAATATCAGCCACTTTAGCAGTTGATTAAGATCTGCTATATACTTCCAAACTTAATGTGGCCGATATGTATCGCTCATTTGTTCTCCTATTATGCAAAATTGCGCCAATATAACACCAATGCGCTGAATCTGGACAACGTGCTAAGCTACCTAAATCATCATGTAAGGTTTCTGTCAGGAGGTAAAAGTGAAACATTTATTGCTGTGCTTTTTTCTTTTCGTGATGACCTATTTACCGCTTGCCCATCCCCAGACTGGTGAATCCCAAGAATTATCCATAATCAGAAGCATTGATGACCTTGATCTTCCTTCCAGTTATAACGACGCCTCTGAAATCTGCCTACCTGAGGACTTAAAGGTATTTCGTGATTTCACTGTAATTAGTGAAAATCGCGCCATAGACCTTTTTAACAAGTTTAAGAAAAATCCTAATGCACGCAACAGAGTTGCCGGTGGAAAATGCGCAGTACGAAGAAGGTATATCCAAAATTATCTGAGAAACAAGGGCATCTCGAGTGGAAGCTTATATATCCAGTGTCCTTCAAATAGAGGCCGATTAAGAATGATCGATCAGGTAACAGGACGTCGCTACACCTTCTCGAATTTCCACGATACAAACATTCTTTCCGTTAAGAGCATCGGAAGTAGTGTGTTCGATGTTCAGTTCAAAGATAGTCCAGTCACATTAAGCAGCTATCTTGCCCAGATCGAGACTTCGCAAAAGCTCAAGCCCTTAAGGAATAGAGCGTCTGAAGATAGGGGTTATTGTTATTGGTCAATCAGATAAATCGGCTGGAATAGATTTTAAAGAATGCTCAAGGTCGTAGGCGAATCGCACACTATCTAGCTTTGTAAGCAGAGATAACGGTAGCTTATTTTTCTTGAAATGACTTATCTTCCCTTGATCAAAATAGACCATCGCACCTTCTGAGTAGTTACTCCTCCTCTTAAATCCGTTTGATTTGATTAACTCAGCTAAGCGTCTTTGGCCTTTTTTGGCAAGCCATTGTCCCCCAAGTTCCACATGAAAATCCTCATCAACTCGATGGCTCCTTATTCGTCCACCAAGTTGCTGCTGAGCCTCTACGATTAAAGGCTTCAGCCCATTCCTTTTTAAGATCATTGAGGCGTAAATTCCACTGGCACCACCGCCAACTACGACCACATCATGTTCTGAAAAATCTTTATTCATACCCAGTCTGTTCCCATACTATCTGTGCTTGAACTATTTCATCTTGATCTTTCTGAAAGAGTTACTTTCACTCTCTGTACAACAACCAGCATGCAAGGAACAAAAATAAGAGTAAACAATGTTGACGTTACAACACCCCCTACTATCGCGACCCCCATACCAGTTCTAGTTGCAGAGGCTTCATTAAGTCCTATCGCAATTGGTATCGTTCCTGCGAGCAATGCAAGGCTTGTCATAAGAATTGGTCTCAATCGCCTAACGGACGCCACAACGATCTCGTTAACGAAATCTGCTCCCCCAACGTCACCAAGTCGCCCTTTCGCGGTATCGATCAGTAGAATTGAATTTTTAGTTGCGACACCAAGTAAAAGTAAAATCCCAATGATTGAATAAATATTCAGACTCTCTCCAAACAACAAGAGGGCCACGAACGCACCCGAGACCGCAAGAGGCAAAGTGATGATGTTCAGAAAACTCAACAAGAATGACTCGTAAAGACTGGCAAGGACCAGAAACAAAAGCACGATTCCAAAGAGAAATGCCATGGACATACTTTCAGAGAGTTCATCATAACTTTCAGCGTCTCCCTCGTAAATACGAGTGACCCCTGAGGTGTCTTTTGATTCCTGTTGAATGATAAGGTCTACATCCTTCATGATGTCAGACAAAGAAGCCCCAGTGGACAAATCTGCCGTTATGCGTGCCGAGTAGGCCTTGTTCATTCTCTCCACTTTTGCAGGGGATTGAGTAAAAACGAAATCTGCTACATTGTGGAGATCAACTGGGGTCATGTTTACATTCGGAACAAGAATACTTGAAGGCTTTTTTAGCCATACATCTGGAGTATCCTGGATACGGACCTTTATTGGATACTCCTGGCCTTGTTCACGATACTTTCCAACTTCAGCACCCTCGATGCGAGTTCTAATTTCAAGACCCGCCGTTACAGGTGTTACACCTAACTTTTGAGCATCTTTGTCCCGAAGTTTGACTTGAAGCTCCTCCGCACCGGGCCTTAGCTCAAGCTCGGGCGCCATCAGTAACTTATTCGCCTTAAGTTTTTCGAAAATCCTACTAGACACTGAATTTAAGTCATCAAGACTTGATGCTTGAATAAGCACATTGAATGGACGGAGCCCCCCTCCACCAATATCGTTTTGCAAGACTCGAATTTCAGTTTTCGGATCGATTCCAGAAAGATTTAAAAATTTGGACTGTAACAACTCTCGTAATTCACTCGGTTTTTTTCCCTTTCTTTCAGCCGCAGACTTGAGTTTTACATAGATGTCTGACTTATGAATTTCTTGAAGACTGTTACCTACAGATACCACTGTGTAATCAATAAAGTTAAGATTTCTTAAATAGCTATCAACCTTAAGAGCCGTTTCTTCTGTCGCTGAAAGATTTGATCCTACTGGAAGCTGCACTCTCACATTAAAATCCGATGACTGATCCGTTGGCAAAAATGCCGATGGAATTTTAAACACAGTAAGAGAAAGGATAAAGGCGATAAGAGCGATTGCTATAGTTGAAACGATAGGCTTTTTTGTAAGCAGATTAAGAGATCTTTCATAAATTGCTTCAAGCCAAGATTGGAATTGATCAAAGGCCACAACCATTTTTTGAAGAAAGTTTAACTTACCGTGCTTATCAAAATGACCTCCACCCCAATATGCAGAAAGCATAGGTGCGACCGCCATTCCATCAAAAGTTGATATTAACATTGCAAAGCAGATAACGAGACCAAACTCTTTAAAAAATTGCCCAGTCACACCTTGAAGAAATCCAACCGGGCCAAACATGGCAATGATAGCCGCTGAGGTTGCAATCACGGCCATTGCCACTTCGTTTGCGCCTACCACGGAAGCTTCTTTGACAGGCATGCCTTCTTCAAGTTTTTTAAAGATATTCTCACGGACCACAATCGCATCATCTACAACAAGTCCAACACAAAGCGATAGTGCCAGAAGAGTGAGGATGTTAATGGAGAAGCCTGCCATGGCCATCAGCATGAATGCACCAATAAGCGAGTTCGGAATGGCAAAGCCGGTGATAACGGTAGATCGAAAGGATCCCAGGAAAAAGTAAACGACAGTAATTGTTAAAATGATGCCAATGATAATTGTTTCCCAAACATCAAAGACATTATCACGAATCATCTTTGATCCGTCTTTTACCACTGTCACTTGAGGTGCTCCGAGAGCACCTTTCCCAGAATACTGGGCAAGGCTTTCTTTTACACTGTCCGCAACTTCAATCGTATTTGCCCCGGCCTGCTTATAGATTTGAACAATAAGCCCAGTACGTCCTTTGAAAATCGCCTTGGACCTAGCTTTTTCGCTACCATCAACAACCCTACCGATGTCTTTAACCCTTAGTGGAGTTTCACCGTTACCGAAGGCAAGAACTTTTTCAGCTATCTTCTCAAGCGACTCATACTGACCAATTGAGCGAATTCCGATCTCTTTATCACCAGTAGAAAGACTGCCTCCAGGAACATTAGCACCTCCTCTTGAAAGAGCTTCTGATACTTGAAGTAAGGGTATTCTATAATCAGCGAGCTTAAGAGGATCAATAATGACGTCGATTTGACGTTTTTGCCCTCCAATTATCTCAACGCGACCAACTTTAGGAACCCTGGACAATAAAGGCTTCAACATCCTATTCGTCCAGGTTGTCATCTCAGTAACTGACATATTATCTGCTTCAACAAAAGCAGTTACGACTGGTTGGTTCGATGGATTAAAACGCTCGATCAAAGGTGATTCTGCATCTTTGGGAAATCTTGCTCTTGCCAGAGCAACCTTGTCCCTTACTCGTTGCTCGGCTGCATCAAGGTTAGTTCCGGACTTAAACTCAATCCATACAAGTGAGAGAGACTCTTGAGATGTAGCATTGATCTTTTTCACACCCTCAAGAGTCGAGAACTCTTCCTCAAGATGATTTGAAATAGCGGTCTCAATTTCTTTCGGCCCAGCACCTGGATACAAAGTAGAAACCGAGACAAACGGCACAGTCGTCTCAGGAAAAAGACTAACAGGCAGCCGTTTAAAGGCAACAATACCCGTAAAGAGCATCAATAATACTAGACTTGAAATGAATACAGGTCTGTCGACAGAAAGCTTAGGCAGGCTCACGGCGCCTCCTCAAAAAGGTTAAACTGTGAGATTGTCGATACATATTTCGCTTTGATTTCAGCAAGATTTATTCTACTTTCGCCAAGATCTTGTTCAGACAAGATCAGATCAAAAGTAGTCGCCCGTCCTCTAGATTGTCTCTCTCTTTCTCTTTTCAAACGCTTCTCTTGCGCATCAATTAATTTCTCCAGTGAATTAATTTGATCCCCTAATGCATCAACTTGTGACTGTAGCTGAAGTATCTCAACTTTAGAGTTCTGCAACTCAGCTTCAAAGTTTTTCTTAAGAGATTCAATACGGGAATTCGCAGCTCGCGCCCCACCCTTCCTAGTAGAAACATCAAGAGGAACAGTGAGGTTAACAAATAGTGACAATGACCTACAGTCAGTAAAACTTTTGCAGCGAGAAGAATCATCTGACCTTCCAGTGTCATTGAAAGCTAGGTACTGAGCCTTTAAACTTAAATCTGGCTTAAAATCCTCAGCAGCGAGATTAACATCAATCTGTTCACCTTCGATCGCCTTTGCCAAAAAATGAACTGTAATTTTTTGAGTAAATCTCTTGTTACTTTTGGAAACTTTCTTATAAATCTTATCAATTGAATCAAAAGACATTTGCTCTTTAATTTCTAAACCGCTCAATTGTGACATTTTATACAAATTCGATTGAAGACGTTGTTTCAGTGTAATTAAGGCGAACTTTCTTGATTGGTGAGCGGCCATCGCCTGAGCGATATGCACTGGTTCTAGTAGACGATTGTTAGACTGATTTATTGTCCACTGAACAATTTTTTCACCTTGAGTAATGAGCTCAATTTGGATTTTTATGGCCTCATTAAGAAAAATTGTCTCAAAATAAAGGATCTCGGCATCGGTTTGAAAAGCTATGCGTGAAGCTTCTGCCTGCAAAACTTTAGACTCCGAGATCGCCCTAGAGCTCTGGATACGGCCTCGAACATCCTTTCCAAAAGCATTTTTCCAAAGTGAGATTTCTCCCTCAAATCCATAGCCTTTTCTCTGTAAATCAATATTGGGGTCAGGTAATGCAGAAACATTTTGGAATATTTGATTCTGAGTGAACGCAAAGACACGTGGTTTTAAACCGAAGCTCGATTGCATCTGCAACCCAGTCCGAAGCTCGTCACTATTCCTTTCTGTCCCAGTAAACTCAGGTGCTATGACAGGGGATTTGTCTCTCAATTCTTCAAATTCAACAAAGGCCTGAGGGCTAGTCACAAACATGCCTTGATAACTTTCTAAAGCAGCCCCTGACTTTTCATCTTTTAGAGCGGAAATTTTTAGGCTTTTCCTTTTTACAGCATCTCTATAATCGTCTAGCGATAAATAATCAGCAGCATAAGAATTTCCAAAATAGGGCATTAAGAAATTAACCATGGCAAAAAAAGTGCAAAGGTAAACGAACAAGCGAAGCATAAAAAAGTAACTCCTCTAAAAACAATCAATATCATTACTATACCAACCGGACGGTATTGTTACAAGAATGTACCGGAAAATTTCAGGATAGTTGACCACTCAGTGTAAAACTAAGCTGCTTCTTTTTTATCCTCTTTTTCTTTTGCTCGTAAAGGATTTAATTGAACTTCATTTATCATATCCCAATTCCTAATGTCTTTTGACCACTTGAGTGGTTGCTT
>CANHIY010000071.1 GCA_947461175.1 Bacteriovoracaceae bacterium | reverse complement strand
GTTGTATAACTTCTTTTTTTACAGTTTTAGTATTTTTTTTATCAAAAAGAGAAAGTGTGAGGTACGACTTTAGCTTTGAATTTAACTTGCCTGATATTTTAATCTTGTGCTCGTTTTCTAACTCAAGGGCGTTTAAAGAAAGTTTGCCGTCCATTCCGCTAAGATTTAAATTTTGGTTCTCAAAATTATTTTCATCAATCTGAAACTCATTTAAGGTCTGAGAAATAAAATCAACATACCGGCCCTGAGTTTGAAGGAAGTCATTTCCCCTGACCTGAATCATCCACTTTCCATCTTCCCAGCCATCAATCCATTGACCCTGAATATTTCCATTCAGAGTTCCTTTTGAAGCATTAAAAAATGGTTTTAAAAAATTAAAGGATGAATCCCATTTAAAGTTTTTAAATTTAACATCCACTGTTTTAACAGGACCTTTATTCTCAAAATTCAAGGTAAGATTGCTTTTGTCATGATGAATGTCACCAAAATAAAACTTTTGATCTGGATTCACACCATACTTAAAAGTTCCATCTAATACCTGATCCCCTAGAAGACACTTCTTAAAATTTATAGTCGAAGTAAAATATGATGATGGGTCTTCTGATACAAATTTATACAAAGGCATGATAGAAGATATAGTCACTCCGAGATCAAGACCAGAAAAACCAATCTCTTCAACATACTGGCTCCTACTATTTTTTTTATCACTAAAAAGAGATCGTCTAAAAAAACTGGCATTACCATTTGGACTCATGAATGATAACTCCCATCTAGAGTCTAAGAGACTTACCTGCCACTTACCAAGAATGGTGTCTTTTTCAGATAGTTTAAATTCACCGTCAAAACTTAGCTTTCCAGAAACTTTAGCTAAGGATGAATCAAACATTTTTTTAAATTTAATCTCACCTTCTGATGTGATTTGATAATTATCCAGATAAGGATTTTTTATTTCCTCACTGACGAATCCGAGATAATTTAGAGGTAAAGATGTGAGAGTAACGTTAAGGTCAATAAATTCCTGATTGATGTCCAAGTGACCATAACCCACCGGTCTTTTATCAACTGAAAAATTTACATCTGAGTCAATTTTTAAGGATCTTGGAAAGAAAGTGGCATATCCTCCAATAACAAGGTCATCAAATTGAAACTTTTCCCCATTTTCTTTTGTGCGAAACTCTCCTCTAAAGTTCAAATACCATTCGGAAGCCTGTGGGGTAATATCCCCGAATAGCCACAGATCTGATGAGTATTGATTATTACTATGAGTTATTGAGATGGGTATGTTTAATTCAAAAGCTGAGTTTTTACCGTATTGAAAATCTCTCACCATTAATTTGGAGGCACTAAAATATCTTCTTCCTGTTTCAATATCCTTCACTGAAACCTGGTACGCTCTAAGAGTATATTTGGTATTGAGGAGATACTCTGGTAAAGATATTTTTAATTTATGTCTTTTTTTAGTTGAAGTCTTTACATCCTGATTTGTCGTTGTTTGGTGATGGTCTACAAAGATGTCCATATCTTTAATATTTATCTGAGCGTTACCACTATTCATTAATAATAACCACCAGGGAACCTTGAGTTCAATTTCGCCAACACTTCCCAAGAGTTTACCTTCTCGGGTTAGTCTTATGTCCTGAAGATTAAGGTTGAAATCTAATGAGAAACGGTAGGAGACATTACCCACCATGAGTTTAGAGTTTGGATAGTTTTCCTGAACCTGTTCAGTCAAAAGGGCAATGAAGTTTTCCGGTTTAAACTTTGAGTAAGCATTAAAAAGAAGTGCGCCAATAACTAGAAATAAACCGGCCCAAAGAAATATAAGAAGCCTGATTGATATCCTCATCTTTAACCCAAAAGCCTTTTTATAATTTCAGATGTCAGTGATGGATTTGCCTGACCGTTAGTTTCTTTCATGACTTGCCCGACAAAGAAACCAAAGATCCTCTCATTTCCTGCCTTATACTTTTCTACATTAACTGAATTGGCATTGATAATTTTCTGTGCAATTTCTGTAATCATCTTTTCATCAGAAATTTGCTCTAGACCCATTTCTTTAATGATGACATCTGCTGAATGACCAGAGTCATACATTTTTAAAAAAACGTCTTTTGCTTGTTTCCCTGAAATCTTCCCAGAATTTATAGCATTTAAAAGCCCTGCTAGTGAATTTGGCGATACAGGAGATCTTTCTATCGAAGTTCCGGCCTCATTAAGGTAACGGAGCAATTCGACCATAATCCAGTTAGACATTTTTTTAGCTTCACCTTCATAATTTTTTAAAGCTGCCTCAAAGTAATTGGCCAATTCTTTTTCTGCTGTCAGAACGTTTGCATCATATGCAGGAATTCCATAATCTAAGATAAATCTTTTAATTTTTGCATCAGGTAATTCTGGAAGATTATCCTGAACCTTCTGAATTTCAGAATCAGAAATTATCAAGGGAAGCAGATCGGGCTCTGGAAAATAGCGATAATCATCTGCATCTGATTTTGTTCTTAGAACTTTTGTGGCCTTAGTTTCAACATCAAAGAGTAGTGTTTGCTGAAGAACTTTGTTTCCAGAATCTAAAATCTGCTGATGCCTCTGAACTTCATGCTCAATGCACATTTCCACATGTCGAAATGAATTTACATTCTTAACCTCTGTTCTTGTACCGTATTTTTCAGAACCTTTTGGTTTGATAGAAACATTCACATCACAGCGAAAATTTCCGTCCTGCATGTTTCCATGACAAATACCAAGATAAACGAGGATAGAGTGGAGCTTTTTTAAATAAGAACTTGCTTCCTTAGCGGTACTCATGTGAGGTTCACTCACAATTTCAAGAAGTGGTGTTCCAGAGCGGTTAAGATTAATAAGAGATTTCTCTCCCAGGTGGGAGGATTTCCCAGTATCCTCTTCCATTTGAATCCTTTGAATACCTACCTTTTTGATATTCCCTTCATCATCAAAAATATCAAGATGCCCATTTTCTGCGACAGGAGTTTGGAATTGGGTAATCTGATAACCTTTGGGAAGATCTGGATAGAAGTAATTCTTTCGATCAAAAACCGAAACTTTGTTAATCCGTGAGTTCGTCGCAAGACCTAATTTTATAGCATATTCAATGGCTTTTTTATTATAGACAGGCAAAGTTCCTGGTTGTGCCGAACAGACTTCACAAACTTTTGTATTTTCAAAAGCTGAGACACTGATCTCACACTGGCACCATGCCTTCGTTAAAGTAGAGAGCTGAGCATGTACCTCAAGGCCTATCACTACATCATAATTCATAATTACCCCTTCACTACCGATTCAAATGCATGACCAATTTTAAGCAACTCTTCATCTTGGAAAGATTTACCGATCAATTGAAATCCAGTTGGTAAGCCTTTGTGATGACCAAAAGGAATCGCCAGACCTGGCAGACCAGCCAGGTTGACGGGAATGGTATATAAGTCGTTCATATACATCTTTATAGGATCTTGTTTACTTTCACCCTGCTTGAAAGCAACAGAAGCACAAACGGGAGAAAAAATGGCATCACATTGAAAAAATGCAGTCGTAAAATCTTCGTAAATTTTTCTTCTTACCTTGCAGGCCTGGGCAAAATACTGATCCTGATAACCCGCCGACAATGAAAATGTTCCAAGAATAATTCTTTTTCTTACTTCTTCACCAAATCCCAATGTTCTGGACCGAATGTAGGTATCTTCTAAATTCTTACTGCTCATTTTATCTCTAAAACCAAAATGAATTCCGTCATAACGAGCAAGGTTCGTTGAGGCCTCAGAAGTTGCAATAAGATAATATGCTGCCACAGAGTATTTTAAGTGAGGTAGTGAAATGTTTTTTAATTTCGCTCCCTCGTTTTCAAAAATCTTTAAAGCATCATTCAGGGAGTTTCTTACTTCGGGATCACAGGCATCAATAAATTCCTGAGAAAAACCAATTGTTTTATCTTTTAGATAACCAGATTTAATTTTTTCCAATTCATGAACAACAGACATCTTTTTGTTTGCCACATTGGTGACGTCTAAAAGATCTTTTTCAGTGATAAACTCCATCACACAGGCAGCATCTAAAACTGAGTGAGTAATAGGGCCCGCCTGGTCAAGACTTGATCCATAAGCTATCTGACCATACCGGGAAACTCTTCCATAGGTAGGTTTAAAACCAACCAGCCCACAAAAGTTTGCAGGCAGTCGGATTGATCCACCAGTATCTGTACCCATACTAAAGGCTGCAGATCCTTCTGCCACGGAGGCTGCTGATCCACCGGATGACCCTCCGGCCACAAATTCAGGATTTAGTGGATGATGAACGGGGCCAAAGGGAGTATTTTCATTAGTTGATCCCATTCCAAATTCATCACAACTAACTTTTCCCATCAAAACTCCACCTGCATTGGATATTTTTTTTGAGATAAAACCATCATAAGGAGGTACATAATTAAAAAGTATTTTGGAACCAGCAGTGGTTCTTATGCCTTTCGTGATAAAAAGATCTTTTAATGAATAGGGAATTCCATGTAACCAACTTCTTGGTCCTCTTGCGGAAATTTCCTCATCTGCTGTCCTCGCCTGATTCAACGCCAAGTCAGACGTAAGAGAAATGAAGGAATTATTTTTATTTTGATGGGCTTTTTTTAAAGCCTCAGTTATTAATTCAAGGGAGGAGATTTTCTTTTTTTTCAAAGCACTATGTGAGTCGTAGATATTCATACTTTCCTCTTAATTTTCTTCAATAACGGCTTCAACTGAGAACTGATTCTGATGCTTAGAAGGGGCATTACTTAAAATCGCTTCTGCACCTAAGGACTCTCTCGTAACATCAGGGTGAGTCATTTGTTCGTCTGAATACATCTCTAAATGTTCTTTTGCGGGTGAAAAGAATGGAGTTACACCTTCGGTTTTAACTTCCATTAAAAGCTCTACATAAGAGAGAACTTTATTCATATGTTGGACAAAGGACTGCTCCTCTTCCTGCTTAATTTCCAGCCGGGCAAGATTCGCCACATGTTTTACATTTTCTGTCGATAATTCTTTCATACTTCTCCTTAAACCTTCTGAAGAGGAGCAAATTTAACCATGAACTTCTTTTTTATTCCGTCTCTAAATTGAATCGTCACTTTTTCGTCCTGGCCAAGTCCCTCTGAGTCTAGAACAATTCCTTCTCCATAGAGTGCATGAACAATCTTATTTCCCATGATAAAACTTGTACTGGGAAGATTCGTTCGTTTAGTTTGATAAACCTTGTCATCGTTATGATAATTTTTATGAATTTGGGATTCGTTCGTTTGATCAAATTCATCCCAGGAATCATAACTTTCATATTTAGATTTTTTTGAGCCGGTTTGAAAAAAATCCCATTTATAATACTTTGAAGGTATTTCATGTAAAAACTGGCTTGGACCATTAAACTTTAAACTCCCCCATAGAAGCCTTCCTTGAGCAAAAGTAATTGTGAGTTTCTTCATGGCCCTTGTCATGGCGACATAAAAAAGTCTTCTTTCTTCTTCAAGGGCCACTGGACCAATCTCAAGACTTTTGTAAGAGGGAAAAATATTTTCTTCAATACCAATTAAAAAGACATATGGATACTCAAGCCCTTTGGAACCATGAACTGTCATGAGTGAAATCTGATCTCCTGAAGCATCTTCAGCTGTTGTCGTATCAAGAGTAATAGCCTCTAAAAACTTAGTTAAATTTGGCTCACTCTCAGATTCCTCAAATTGCTTGATAGCACTCATAAGTTCTTCTAAATTTTCTAAACGAGCAGAACCCTCATAACTTTTATCGGCCTTAAGAACTTCATAATAGCCCGACTCATTTAATAATTTCTCATAAATAAAAGTCGGTGGATGAAAATGGGCTTCTAAAATCTGTGATTCTTGAATGAGCTGAACCAGTTGAAAAACAGAACTTAAAACCTTCCCAGACAGGGAGAGGTGTTTAAATTCTGAAGTATTATCAACAATCTTTTCAAGTAATTCAAAGAGAGAAAGTCCAAGTCTTACGGCCTCGTCTTCAAGTTTTCTAAGGGAGGTGGTTCCTACTCCTCTGGCAGGAGTATTGATGATTCGAGTTAGCGCCAGAGAATCTTTTTTATTAACCACTACGCGCATGTAAGAGATCATGTCCTTAATCTCTTTTCTGTCATAGAACTTAATTCCCGCTACAACTCTATAGGGGAATTTTTCTTTTCTTAAGGCATCCTCAATCGTTCTGGAATGGGCATTATTTCGATAAAATACAGCAATATCTTTGAGAGAAACATTTAATTGATGAAGTTTTTTAATTTCTTGGCCAACAAACTCTGCTTCAGATTTATCATCTCGACACTCAACAATACGGATTTCCTCTCCATCCTGATTGTCAGTCCACATTTGCTTACCTTTACGGGTCACATTATTGGCAATCACTTGCGAGGCTGCCTCGATGATTTTTTTTGAAGACCGGTAATTTTGCTCCAGCTTGATCAGTTTAGCCTCGGGAAAAACCATCTCATAATCCAGGATGTTTCTAATATCTGCTCCACGCCATGAATAAATAGATTGATCCTCATCTCCTACAACACAGATGTTTCTATGAAGATGACTTAATTGCTGAACAAGAAGAAATTGAGCTCTGTTTGTATCCTGATACTCATCCACTAAAACATACCTGAATTTTTGCTGATACTTTTTAAGAACTTCGGGAAAAGACTGAAATAAATTTAAAACTCCAGTGATGAGTCCGCCAAAATCAAGAGCATTACTTCGATGAAGCTCTGCTTCGTATTCCAAAAAAATATCAAATAATCTTTTATCCTCGGCATATTTTTGAACATCGTTGTTCCGTGTGAGTCCCACATAATACCCAAGATTTTTTAGTCCGTCGATGAAAGACGCAACCGTAAAGGGAGATAATTCTTTTTGATTTATCCCACGTTTGTTTAAAATCGCCTTAATGATGGACTGGGATTCAGAGTCATCATAGATGGTAAAGTTTTTACTCAAACCAAGATAGGTAGCCTCGGTTCTCAAAACTTTAGCACAGAAAGCATGGAAGGTTGTGACGTTCAAGGCACCGACATTTATCTGAGTGTTCGCAGCCAATCTCTCACGCATTTCACGAGCTGCTTTATTTGAAAATGTAACGGCAAGAATCTGATAAGGACCTACATTTTTTTCTTCTAATAAATATTGAATCCTAGCAACAAGTGTTCTTGTTTTTCCAGAACCAGCTCCAGCAAGAATCATGACAGGTCCATCAGTCATGAGAACAGCTTCTTTTTGAGAATTATTTAAAAAATTTAGATTCATCATTCAACTGTGACTGATTTGGCAAGGTTTCTAGGCTTATCAATATCGGTTCCCTTTAATTTAGCTATGTGATAGGCGAGAAATTGGAGGGCAACATTCACATAGAGAGGGCTTAAATTTTGGAGTCCGTTAAAATCCAAAGGTATATAAGCATCAGCAATTTGTTCAACTTCGGGATGATTTTTTGGTCCAACGACGACGATAATTCCTCTTCGCGCCTTAACTTCCTCAACATTAGAGAGTGTTTTTTCCAAAAGCTCAGGACCAACAAGAGCAATATTGACGATGTCCTCATCAATTAGAGCAATAGGACCATGCTTTAATTCACCTGCCGCATAACCCTCGGCATGAACATAAGCAATTTCCTTCAATTTAAGTGCTCCTTCTAGAGCAATAGGAAAATACTTGCCTCGGCCGGTGAAGATGAAACCTTTTTTAGTATAAATTTGTTCGGCAACATCTTTTATGAAATCTGATTGCCCACATAAATCAGAAATCCGATTGGAAAGTAATTTAATCTCAGAGTAATGAAGTGAATCATCTAAACTTCCCTTCATCGCAAGTCCCATAAGGTAACCAGTGAGTGCTTGTAAAGTGAAGGCTTTTGTGGAGGCAACTCCAATTTCAACTCCAGCGTGGATGAGAAAATTCTTATCAGCATTTCTAAATAAAGTAGAACCTTCTACGTTAACGATAGAAAAGGTGGGAATCCCCTTTTCTTTGCAAAGTTCTTGGGAAGCAAGGGTGTCGGCAGTCTCTCCTGATTGAGAAATGAAAAGCCCCACATCTCCATGGTTAAGAATTGGATGCCTATAACGAAATTCAGAAGCAATGTCGACAGAGGCTTTTTGATGATTTACTTGTTCGAGAAAGTTTTTTATCACAAGGCCTGCATGCCAAGCAGTCCCACAAGCAGTAATGTGCCACTCCTGAGCACGAAAACCTTTCATCTCATCAAGAATTTTTCTGCCTTCATTCTTAATGTAATAAGCGGCAAGCTTATCAATAAGTGCTGGTTGTTCGTAAATTTCCTTGAGCATGTAGTGCTCATAAGGACCCTTCGATGTTGCATCAACAGACATGGAGTTACTTTGAAATTTATATCGGTTTGAATGTGTCAGATCTAGTTCATAAAAATTCACAGTAACCTCTGACCCAGTCACTATTCCCTCACAGATCACACCATCTTCAGGAAAATAAATGCGCGGAGCAAATCCCACAAGAGCAAATGGATCCGATGAAACATAAGCTTCTCTGAACTCTCTGTTTTCACCAACCACCAGAGGTGCAGAACGTTTGATAGCATAGAGTTTATCTGAAGCTTTTTCTAAAATCACGAAAGCTGAATTACCTGTAATTGAACTAAAAGCTTTTGAAATTGAGATGAGAGTTGAGTTTCCCTCGTTAAAAAACTTTGTTAATAAAACTAAAAAAACTTCTGAATCGGTTTGGGATTTGAATTGATAGCCTTCATGGAAAAGGTCTTTTTTTAAAGTTGTTGCATTTTCAATAATTCCATTATGCACGACTGCAAAGATTTCGTTACCGTGTGGATGGGCATTGTCAGTAGTCACCGCACCGTGAGTCGCCCAACGAGTATGACCGATTCCTGTGTGAGAAAAAGGTTTGTGTAGATTGATAAGCTCTTTCAGATTATCTAATTTCCCTTCCTTCTTTATGATTTGCAGTTCATTTTCTACCTTTAAACAAATACCTGCTGAGTCATAACCTCTGTACTCGAGACGGGAAAGCCCCTCAATGATAGGTCCCACTGAATTATTGGGACCGGTATAACCAACGATTCCACACATAAAGAATCTCCAAAATAAGAATGAAACTTAGGAGCCACAATCTATCATTTTAGAGGGCAAGTTACTAGTTTTGCGCGTAGTGCCTTAGGATTTTTTCGTTTTTATAAAGCGCTTTGCAGCTTCCTCCTTCACAACAAATTGAGACCTACCTATCCCAAAGCCACCATCAGGTACATTTTTGGTAATAGTTGACCCCGCTGCTAAGAATGCGTCACTGCCTATTTCAATGGGAGCGATTGCCTGGCAATCAGAACCAATAAAAGAATTACTACCTATTTTAGTCTTGTGTTTATGAACACCATCGTAATTACAGGTGATAAAACCGCAGCCTATATTCGTATTTTCACCGATTTCAGCATCTCCAATATAACTTAAATGAGAGACTTTTACGCCTTTTGCAAGTTTGGACTTTTTTACTTCAACAAAATTACCAATTTTAGAATCAGGACCAATATCGCTACCTGGACGGAGTCTTGCCATAGGTCCAATGACAGCTTTTTCCTGAACTACGGCCTCTTCAACATAACTGTGGGCAAGGATTTGGGAGTGGGAACGGATGATTGAGTTTTTAATAAATGCCCCAGATTCAATTAAAACCTTTTCTCCAATATGCGTATGACCAGTCAGAGTCACGTTGGGGTAAATAATAGAACCAGCTTCAATAGTAACATCGTAATCGAGGTAAATTGACTGAGGATTTAAAAACTCTACTCCATTGAGCATGAGTGTTTTAATTTTTTTTTCATTTAATAATCTCGTAACCTCTGCCAACTGCTCCATGGTATTAATTCCCAAAAATGGTGCTTCAGAGGAGAATTTGATAGGTTTTACATTAAAGTGATTTTGAAAAAGATCAGTGAGATAAAATTCACCAGCTTTGTTTTGATTGGTTATGCCTGATAAAAAATCCTTAAGATGAGATGTTTTTAAGATATAAAAACCTGAATTAACTTCATTAATTTTTCTCTCATCCTCGGTTGCATCCTTTTCTTCGACAATTCTAAATCCGTTTGAACCACGAACAATACGACCATAGCCCTTCGGATGAAGCGTTTCAAAAGTTGCCGCTACTCCCACAAGGTTAGGATATTTTTTTAAATGAGAAAATAATTCCTGAAACTCAAAAGCACTGATCATTGGAGTATCAGCACAAGCGACTAATGTGTAATCAAAATCCCAAAAATGCGGTAAATCAAGAAAACATGCTTTAAGAGCATCAGCAGTCCCGTTTTGCTCTTTTTGCCAGGCAGTTTTTACATTTTCCGATAAAGAAATTGTTTTCAACCATGCTTCAATAAGTTCTTTTTTATGACCTACAACAACACCTATTTCAGCTCTAAGTTGAAACTGATTTACAAATTTATTAGCTTCATCAAGAACATAGTGCAAGAGAGGGCGCCCAGCAGTTCTCATTAAGGCTTTTGGGGTCTCCGTTTTCATGCGAGTTCCTTTACCCGCAGCTAAAATTACAATACCAATAGAGTCACTCATAAAATCAACCTTTTTGATCTAAATTCCCAACTCCCTGAAAACAAGAAACAACCTAAGAATAGGGTCAGGAATAATCAATCTAAAATACCTGAATTAATTCATTGGGAAAAATTTTTTTTATTATTTTACATGAAATATTCTTAAAGGGCTTCAGTAAAAATCCCGATTTGTAACTTGAAAATGTTCAGAGTGAGACATACTGCTAGAGGAGTATAAGTATGGTTACGAATTACGAGGGTGAAGCTATTGAATTCAAGGAAACTCTCCCTCTCCTGCCGGTTCGGGATCTTGTTGTGTATCCTTTCATGATTCTGCCACTCTTCGTGGGTAGAGAAGCTTCCATCAAAGCAGTTGAAGAGGCCTTAAATCAAACAGACAGGTTGATCTTGCTTGCATCTCAAAAAGACATTACTGCTGAAACACCCGCTCCCTCAGAAATTTATGAGATGGGTACAGTGGCCATGATCATGAGGATGCGAAAACTTCCAGATGGAAGAATTAAAATCCTCATTCAGGGTTTGTCCAAAGCAAGGATTAAAGAGTTCGTATCAACGGAGCCCTTTTTTAAAGTTAAAGCAGAAAGAGTTGAAACTCAAAACTCTACTGCTTCGGCTTCTACGATTGAAGCACTAGCTCGCTCCGTGAAAGAAAATCTTGAAAAAGTCATTTCCCTTGGAAAAGTACTATCACCAGACATACTTATGGTACTCGAGGATATCCAGGACCCAGGGAGACTCTCAGACTTAATTTCTTCTAACTTAAATCTAAAAGTTTCAGAGGCGCAAAAAATTCTTGAAATTATCGATCCCATTGAGAGGATAGGTCATATTAATCAGTTGCTCGTTAAAGAACTTGAAGTTCTTTCTTACCAGAGAAAAATTAAAAACCAACAAGAAGAGAGTATAAAGAGTAATAAAGATGTATTTCTTCGTGATCAGATTAAGTCAATGAAACAGGATTTGCAGGACGAGTCTCATCAGAAAAATGATGAATTTAATGAATTGAGAGAAAAGATTATTTCAAAGAAATTACCACTTGAAGCAGAAAAAGAAGCCATTAAACAACTGTCTCGTCTTGAAAGAATGCATCCAGATGCATCTGAAGCAAGCATTTTAAGATCATACCTTGAGTGGATTATTGATTTACCTTGGACTGAAGAATCAAACGAAGTGACTGATCTTCAATTTGCAAAAAATGTGCTTGATGAGGACCACTTTGACCTGGAAAAAATCAAAGACCGTATTCTTGAATCTCTTGCTGTTCGTCAGCTAAAGGGAAGTACTACTAAGGGTCCAATCCTTTGCTTTTCTGGTCCTCCAGGTGTTGGTAAGACCTCTCTGGGCAAATCAATCGCCAGGGCCACAGGGAGAGAGTTCGTTAGGATTTCTCTTGGTGGCGTAAAAGATGAGTCTGAAATTCGTGGTCATCGCCGGACTTACGTAGGTGCCATGCCAGGACGATTCATCCAAGTGATGAAACAATGTAAAACAATAAATCCTGTTATCTTATTAGATGAGATTGATAAACTTGGTTCTGATTTTAAGGGGGACCCAGCATCTGCAATGTTGGAAGTTTTGGACCCAGAACAAAATTGCAATTTCAGAGATAACTACTTAAACCTAAACTATGACCTTTCAAAAGTTATGTTCATAGCAACGGCAAACGTCATCGAACAGATCCCAGGGCCGCTCAGAGATAGAATGGAAGTGATAAACCTTGCTGGATACACACAAGAAGAGAAATTACAAATTTCTAAAAGATATCTCATTCCTAAGCAAATGGATGAGCATGGGATAACGGACGATCATATCGAATTCCATGATGAAGGTGTTGAATGTGTTATCACAGGTTATACAAGAGAGGCAGGTCTTAGAAATCTTGAAAGACAAGTTGGTGCTCTCTGCCGGAAAGTTGCAAAGAAAATTGCTTCTGGTCATCACGGTAAGACACACATTTTTTCTGCAACAGTTGAAGAACTACTTGGACCTCCAGTTTATTCAAGAGAAGATTCAAATGAATATGATGAAATTGGAGTAGCAACAGGATTAGCGTGGACAGCGGCAGGTGGAGAAATCCTTCACATCGAAGCAACCAAAATGAAAGGAAAGGGAATAACCTTAACCGGACAATTGGGTGACGTCATGAAAGAATCGGCCCATGCGGCCATGGGTTTTATCAGAAGTCATGCGGCGGAGTTGGGTATAAATGAAAAGTTTTTTGAAGAAAATGAAGTTCATATCCACCTTCCAGCAGGAGCAATTCCTAAAGATGGTCCATCAGCAGGTATTACCCTGGCAACTGTGATTACATCACTTCTTACGAATAGTTATATTAGTAAGGATATTGCCATGACAGGAGAAATTACACTCACTGGCAAGGTCTTACCGGTTGGAGGAATTAAGGAAAAAGCACTAGCCGCAATGAGGGCAGGGATTGAAACCATAATCATCCCTTGGAAAAATCAAAAAGATCTTCTGGAAATCCCTATACAGTACAGGAAAAAAATAAACTTTATTCCTGTCAAAAACATCCAGGAAGTTCTCTCGATAGCCTTAGTGGACTGGAAGGGTCAACTTGACCTTGATCAGACGAAACGAAAAGAAGAAAAATCATCAAGAAAAGGAAAGCAAATTGCTGCTTAAGAAAAGGGCCTCTTAAAGGGGCCCTTTTTCTTTCCTTATTTTCACAATTTGATATCCTATTTTTCATGAACAAAAAAACAGATACAAAAGTTATCATTGTAGATGATTCAGATTTCTCAAGAAGCATAATCAGAAAAATTTTAATTGAAGAAGGTTACCAGGTTGTTGCTGAGGCCAATAGCGCTGAGAATGCTATGCTTTTGTTAAAAGATTATACTCCCGATATTATTATTACTGATATCGTGATGCCAGAAATAAGCGGAATTGAGTTAACCCTTACGCTCTCAAAAAAATTCCCAGAGATTTCCGTTATTGTCGTTTCCTCACTTTCTCAAGAGCATATCGTTCTTGAAGCGATATCAGCGGGCGCAAGTGACTTTATTGCAAAACCTATAGATAAACAGCAACTCATTGATTCAGTAGAAAAAATCATCAACCACCAAACATAAATGGGATAAACATGGAAGTTTTAAGACCAATTGAGTTCACCAGAATAGATGAATTAAAAATTCTTCAGAATGTAAGACTTTTACATAAACATGATCTAAATCCGATCTATTCAAAAGAAAATCTGATAGTTCAGTTTGAAATATCAGGCGATATCAAAGGTACCATCAATTGCTATCTCTGTCTGGATCAGTTGGAACTTTCTGAGTCAGATAAAAACTATCTCTTTCCACTTTTTATAGAATCAATGAACATCCTCACGGGTAAACAAATTACCCTGGATGATGAATTTAGTAATTTCAAAATTCAAATGTCACCACCAAAACTTAGCATGATACCCAGAGAAATTAACTCATCTCTTCGAATCAGAACTCAAAAATACGATCTAGAAATGGATGACATTTCCTACAAGGTCCTGGTTGACTATAACCTCCAAGCTGCGAACTAGGAGACTTTACCAAATGAAATCTGTCCTTAAAGTGAGTGGTCTTTTGATTGTATTTCTTATCTTCTTATCAATCACGATAAACGATAAACCTATATTTAATTACATCTACTCTGGAATTTCCCCTTTAACCATTGAATCTCAAAATATTGTAGAAGATTTTGTTAAGAGGTCCCTTTCTGGTACAAAAAATTACTCTGTGAAAATATTTGATAACTCTAACCCAAGATTCAAAGAAGTTGTGGATACCAAAGTCTCCTCTCTAGCCACAGAAAAAATTACTGATGAAGATAAATCTAAGCTTAATGATCTTATTAGAGAATTTTGAAAGTTATCCAGGAGGAAATCTTCCCCCTGGATTCATTTTTATTATTGCCCCGAAGTAGAGGCTGACTTAGTACGGGTTGAAGCTGACTTTGCCTCCACGATCTTTTTAGAATCCCTCTGATTCTCCTCTTTCATCATATGGCACTCAGTATTTGTTTCTGCTGCAAAAGAAACATTCATAAAAATTAAAGCTGTGAATGAAAAAATTAATAGCTTCATTTATTCCCTCCCGGATACCTATTTCTTAATATAATCTTAGCAAAACGAATGCCAGTTAATGATTTCTCCAATGAGACAGACCATTATGTGAAATCAACTATTAGGAGAATCCTGTTAAAGTTTATTGATCATTCCGCCCTACGACTGTCTAAAACATACACAATCTTAAGGGGTTACAT
>CANHIY010000070.1 GCA_947461175.1 Bacteriovoracaceae bacterium | reverse complement strand
TTGAAAGAAGGAGCACCTGGAGACAATAACTTAGTTACCATCTTACTTTTGAACTCATTTGAATAGATAGACACAGAAAACTCTTTCTCGCCGCCCTTGGGTAATAATTATTTTAGTTAAAAAATGGTCAACTTTCCTGAAACAGGGGGTTTCCGTCTAAGTCTAGGCAAATTCAAAACTTTGCAGCAGGTGCAGAAAACTTTGTTAAATATTACACCGAAATAAATAACACCAGCAGAACTGGTTTTATAGATTCATTTTATGGCAATCTAATTATTGAATTTGAAAATAATTTATCTAGAACTGGTGCCCATGCAGAAGATCAGCTTAAAGAATATATCGCAAAGATATGGTCAAAAGAACAGATAAAGTCAGACTACCTTTGTATCGCTTCTGATTGTATTGAATGGATCATCTACACACCAAAACTAAACAAAGAGAATGTAACCTCAAATGCAATAAAGCCGTCGGATATTGAGTTGATTAAGAACGAACCGTTCACTGCAAAATCCGAAAACGCTGAAAGCTTTTATTTATGGCTTGACCGAGTTTTTTTCAGAGAAAACTCTATTTCACCTACTGGTCCAATTATCTGTTCAGAGTTTGGAGTAAATAGCCCACAGTTTACTAAATCAGTCGAGGGACTAAGCGAAGTGTTCGTGCGGGCAAGAAGTATGAAAGAAGTCCAAGTTGCATTCAATAATTGGAAAAAGTATCTTAAATATACATATGGAGACATTGAAGCCTCAGAAGATCTTTTCATTACTCATAGTTATCTAAGCGCTTTCACTAAGATTCTCATGGGAGAAGTAATTTCATCCAAAAGGAAAACTCCTTTCAATATTGAAAATATCCCAAGTGCAATAAGAGGAGATTTTTTTTACAATCTCAATATTCGAAACTATGTTGAAAAAGACTTTTTTTATTGGATAAACTTTTCCCAGTTTTCTGATAGCCTGCTAAGATTGTGGGAGCCTATCTTTCACTTATTAAAAGCTTACGACTTTTCAAAAATTGACAATGATTTTTTAAAAGATATATATCAAGGTCTGGTTGATCCAGAGGATAGGCATGACCTAGGTGAACATTACACCCCTGATTGGCTTTGTGAAAAGATTGTCGCGGATGCAATTTCAAAGCATAGTACACAGATTCCTACTATTGCGGACATTACTTGCGGCTCAGGTAGTTTCTTAAGGATTGCAATACAGTTATTACGTCTCAATTTTTTAAAGCAGAAATCTCCATCATTGAAAGACAAAAAAATATTTATTCAAGAGATTACTAAATCTGTCATTGGTTTCGAAATTCATCCTCTTGCATGTTTTATTGCAAAAACAAATTATATGCTCGCATTGGAAGATCTTATACAAGACATAGACGAACCATTATATATCCCCATCTTCCTCTGTGACTCTCTTCTAAACTCCGAGTTAGACCAACAAGACATGATTGAAAGAGGTAAGTTTTCTATCTTTTTAGATGAAAAAGAATATATCCTTCCACGCATTGAGGCTTTAACTGATCAACGTTTTGATGAGATAATAGACCACATTGACAAAATTACTCACCACTACATAAAGAAGAATGATTTAAATGACGCATCAATTGAAAAGCTCCTTCTTCAAAGACTTGATAAGTCTCTCGTTGAAGATACTAATGACTTTGACTTGTTGATGAGTTCATTTGTGGAGTTAACGAAAGCGCTCCATGACAAGGTTTTAAATCACGAAAATACTATTTGGTCCTTCGTAATAAAAAATAATTTCCGTCCTATCGTATTTACCAACTATTTTGATATTGTAGTTGGAAACCCACCGTGGCTAACTTTTAAAGATATCGGTAGTGGACCATATCGCAAAGAACTTGAAACGCTTGGCCTTAAACGTTACAAGATAGCACCCAAGAGCGGAAAACTGAAAACCCAAATGGAGCTCTCAACCATTTTTCTTGCACACGCAGTTGAATCATATTTGAAGCACAAAGGTTTTTTGTACTTTGTTCTGCCACGTTCTTTGTTTTCTTCAGATCAACATTCCAACTTTCGAGAACAGAGTTATGATGTTCGCATGAATATTGAAGAGATCTGGGATCTTTTTCTTGTGAATCCACTCTTTAGAGTCCCAAGTTGCGTTGTAGTAACCTCAAACAACAAAAAAATAATTAAAACAAAGTTTGGTGGAAAAATCTTTAGCGGGAATCTACCAAGCCAAAATATAAATCTTCAAAAAGCAGCGCCTTTCCTGATGGAAAAGAAAGAAACCTTTTCTTTAATCAAAATGAATGATCGCACAGCCTTTTCGACAACAAAACAAAGCACTCTATCAGGCTCAGACAACTACTATCAACGACTTTTTAAGCAAGGTGCGACTATCCTTCCTCGGAATTACTATTTTGTAGATACCTTGCAGGATTTCCAAACTAAAAAAGTCATTGAAATAAAAACATCAGAATCCGCTAAAAAGAACTCAAAAAAGCCGTATAACAAAGTCAATCTCACAGGCCATGCAAATACAAAGTGCATCTTTCAAACTTTATTAGCTGAAAACATTTTACCCTTTTATACATTGTCACCCCAGATTATACATCTACCGATAGCAAAAACTAACAATGAATGGAGTTATATCTCTGCATCAGATGCCCTCAATAGAGGAATGACTGACTCATCAGACTATTTCTCCAAAATTGAAAAATCATTTAAAAGACTCAGTGGTAACAAAATGTCGTTGTTCGAACGTCTTAATTATCACAACGGACTAACCACTCAGAATCCTCTCGAAAAATACTGGGTTCTGTACTGTACGAGTGGGACGAATGTCTGATCTGCAGTATATGAAAATAAATCTATATTTTGGGCCGATCATGTAACTTACTGGCTTTGCCCAAAATCAAAGGATGAGGCATACTATCTTTGCGGAGTTCTAAACTCCTCATCACTTAATACGCTAATAAAACCTTTTCAAACGACTGGTCTATTAGGTGAAAGACACATTCATAAAAAGATTCTTGACGTCGGCATACCAAGATTTGACAAGACCAATAAAGAGATGATCAAAATCAGCCAACTGTCACAAAAACTTGCAAAATCAGTTCGTAAGGATCTTGGACAATTTAATGCAAAGAACGTTGGCAGAAGAAGAAATCAGGTGAGGCAATATCTCAGTACGGAACTTAAAGAGATAGATGATTTAGTTATGAAATTATTCTCTAAGTGATTTCAAGAAACGTTGATCTTTCAATCAATTGACTTTCTGATTTTATACGATTTATTTTTGAAGCGAAAAAGCCATCAGGATTATCGATTAAATCACAACTCACTTTCTCGCCAGATTTTAAAGTTAAAAAACGATTATCAGCTTGAATATTGTTACTGTTTAAAAAAACTTTCTTTCCAGCGTTGGTTAATCCCTCTCCGATTCCTTTAAGTTCATCAAACCATTCTACAGTAACTTCTTGATTTTTTTTCATAATCACTTTTACCCAAATTAGATCTGAATTGTACATAGCCGACACTCTGCGATATACTTTTTTTTACAAATTATGCCCAATAATGGCATCAACGCTAAATGATAAAACTTTACTCTTTATAAATGCCAATAAATAAAACTTTTTCTATTTAGAAACTATTCATAAAATCATATCAATCACTTTCAAGGAATAACTACATAGGTTTAGAAAATTTTATGTATTCACTTAAAGATCGATCAATACACCCAATCAATACAAAGTCTTGCAAACCCCGTTATTTCGGCTGATTTCTAATGATATTGGTAAGTGAACGTCGAGAGCTTCTCAGGTCTAGTTAATTGATATTGTTGAAAATAAAAAAGCCACCTTGCGGCGGCTTAATTATTGTTTCCGATGGTGGAAACTTCCCAAACGGAAAGATTCCATTAGCTTATCATAGCATGAAGCCATGATAAGCCAAAGTTCAATTAGGATAACAATTGAAGCAGAAGAGAATAGATTTTTTTACTTCCAAGGAATGTCTGATTTTGTTTCAAAAGTGGAGTCAAAGAAACTTTTATGTTTCCCTTTTAATTCAGATATTTTCTGAGAATCTGCTTTGGGCCCCCAGACCACTTTAGAAATTGTGCTTAGCGAGATCTCGGTTTTTACACGATCTCTTCCGGCTAGAGTGAATATCTCACTTGAACTTGGTTGAATTAATGAAACATATCTAATCTCAGATTCCTCTTCCCATCCCTGATGTTTCATAAAAGTGCTTGCAGCATATTGGGCTTGAAACAATGCTAGTGCAAAATTTCTAGTATAAGTAATCTCTTCGATGCGCTTACCAGATTTGTATTCTTTTTTTAAGTGCTCAACAAAGATGAGATAAAGCCACTCAACATATTGTACTTGCCAATTTTTTTCATACTTAACCTGACCGATCATGGAGTTTGCTCTTCTTATTTGCCTCAAATCTATTTCGAAGCAAACTCCAGCTCCCTGATCACCGTATCCTTTCCATTGTCCAAGCAAGTTTGGTCTAGATGAACAACTGAAATTAAAGAATGCAAGTTCCCTGTTTGCGCGATCAACATCAATAAAATTATAATGGCTTTTTATAAAATCTTGATGGCATCCTCGGTAACGGAGATAGTCAATATTCTTCTGAAAAAGATCAAATCCGAAATTCAGCTCGGTAGGATCATTTAGATCTTTAAATGAAGTCTGTAAAAGACTTCTTGTCTCAAGAATTTTATCAAATGCGTCCAGTGTCGTGTAATGGAATACCTTGCAAGAGGAGTTCAGGGGCTTAAATGGCTTAAAACTTTTTTTTAATAATATGTCGAAATTCTTAAGATACTCTTTTAAGTCCATTCTAGAGATTCCTAAAGGTAATTCGAATTAAATAAGTGTCAATGACTGTTTTATCTCCCAAAAACTCAACTCAATTCATCCAATGAGGAGAGGTCTAAACGTCGATGTTTCAGAGTGTCTGGTATTTCCCCTTCAATTTCTACGAAAGACTTATCTCCGAGCTTGGAAGGAAATACAGCAAGACATCTTTTATTATTCTTTACGGAAGTATAAAGAATCCCTTCAATTCCCGCTCGATAAGCAATCTGTCCAAAGATCTGTGAGTTTGATGGCAAATCGAGAACCTGTGGTGAATATCTCCATTCAGGATCATAGAGAGAATCTAGTAAGTCCGAGACATCTTTAATTACCCCACCTGGCTTGAATCCTTGGGCTTTCCTTCTAACTACTATGTCGTGACTCTTCTTTACCTTGCTTATGAGATTTACAAACTCTTTTATTACGTTTGGTTTATCGAGATCTAGAACATTATGAAGAACACCGCTTACATGAACACTTACAGTGTTTTCGTGACTCGCAAAGCATGCTTCCATTGCATTGCTCAAATCACCCTCGTTCGCAACACCGAACTTTTCCATCAATGCAGTTGTCTGATCTTCAGCAAGATATAACGCATTAAAGGGGGTGAAGTTTCCTTCACTAATATCTTTCCCGATGTTAAACCTTCCACCGATAGAATTTATGCTTCCTCTGGAGGATAGAGGTTGATTAGCGTACTTAAAAGATATGCATCTCACCCAAGCAGAGAATTTGAATTGGTTCTCTGTTTTCTTTATTAAAGATTTTTTTAAAGCCTCTGCCATTCCTAAGCGTTGAAACTCTAGGTCATGGAATTCATCATAAAATAGCTTTTCAATCTTATGATGTGCAGCTCGAGGCGCATTGATTAATTTTTCAATTTCGCTTTTCTGTTTTTCAGACAAATACTTTTTACGATTGTTCTTTCGAACACCTTTTTTCGCATTCCTCTTTATCTCAAGCTGACGTTTTCTTGATTTTTTCGCCATTTTAAAATGTTATGGCCCTTCGCCGCTAATCGATCGCTGAATAAACTTAATCAATTTTTTGTGCTTTCCAATCAAAATCATTTGAAGCGGAGAGACTCCGCCAAGCATTGGATTTGGCATATTAAACCAAAGTTTTGTTTTCTCTTTATCTTCTTTGAATTGAGACGAAACGACAGAGATAACTGAAATAATCTCCATAAAAAACTCTCTCAAGTCAGTTGGCATTCTTTCATCGTAACGAACTGATGATTCAGCAATACCCGCAGCCTTCGCAACTTTTTTCTTGTCCATTCCAAAGAATTTGGCAGCCTCTTGGTAGTTAAAATCTGATTTAGTCTTTATCCCAAAAAGATCACCCTCAGGTATATTTGAAAAGATATTATCCATGGATACCCTCCTCTGGCTGACTAACTGTAACATATATCGTCCATTTTAAAGCCACAATTTAACCATAATCTAGCCAAATTTCAACCACCGTAAAAGTTAATGAGTAAACTCAATATTTTCAAATACTTAAAACCAACAAGGTTGACTAATCAGATCTCCATATCAATACAAGACTTGGCATAATTGATAAAAAGAGGCAGGGATCACTCCCTACCTCTAAGTTATTAGTGCTTAAAAAGCTCCACCACATTCCCCATAACCTCGGCCTCTGACGGCAAGATTTTGAGACAGTCGGTAGCTCCTTTTTCTTCTACTCCTGCTACCCGGATATAGAACTCCATGGTCTTGAGATCTCTCCAACCACAGATTTTCATCACGATCGCAGCAGGAGTACCTTTTGCTAAAAGCTGAGTAGAAAAACAAGCTCTCAGAGCATGAAACTTAATTACAGGAAGGCCTACCCCTTTAAGGAATCCTTTGAGGACCTTTGATTGCTCTCCGCGATCCCATTCACTGAACCTCGGTAAGACATAAGAGGAATCAGATGCTTTGTTTTTGAGATCCAGAAATAGTGCCCTAAGCTCTGGCGACATCGGAACGTTTCTCCAATATCCAGCTTTGGTGCTTTTAACCTCATCCATCAATTTGTTATATGACTTTGAGACCCGGACGATGTCACTTTCAAAATCAACATCATCCCATTCAATAGCGTAAAGCTCTCCGGCCCTCATACCTGTTAAAAGTGCAGTTGCCCAAATGGGATACCAAGGGTGTTCTAGACGTTTTGCTTCAAAAAGAAACTTTTTAATTTCTTCGTTCGTAAGGATGTCTGGAACTTTTTCAGATTTAACATTTAATTTGATTCCATAAACAGGGGTCGAATTTACACCTGTTATCAATCCTTCTTCGATTCCGAAATTGTAGATCACGTTAACCGTGTTCTTAATTTTCTTGATAAAGCTTACCGACTTCCCTGCTTCAGTCATTCTTTTAACCAAATCTCGACCTTGAGCTTTACCAATCTCTGATGCAACCAGATTCATCCAAGGAGCAGTCCAATTGTGCATCCCATTTACATGATCTCTGATAGTCGCAGGATTGTATTCTCCCAATAGACCTGATCTGACCTCTTTCACCCATTTGATAACAATGGACTCCCAGGTGTCTGCCTTCCCTTCCAGCTCTAAGATTCGTTTTCCTAGCTCTAGGTTAATTCTATTCTCTTCTCGTCTTGCTAATGCGAGCGACTGTAAATCTGAAACAGTTTTTTGTGCTCTAATCCGTGCATCCGTCTTGCTTCTAACATTGACGTACACTTGATAGAGGGTTTTACCGTTATTTTCGTATGACTTGATGGCCATGATTAACCTCCTATGGTTACTGAGGTTTCAATCAGACGATCAAGATCACTACGCTTAAAATAAAGTCTTCGACGAAACTTTTTTGCCGTTATATGCCCACGGCATAAAGCGGTTCTTAAGGCGTTCGATGACTTTCTCAAGTAAGTCGCAGCTTCACTAGTTGTCATCCAGGTTAAATTTTCAAAGAGCAACGCTGATTCATTGGAATCAACCCGACTACTATAGCATGTAGTCTCCATTTTGTAATTATGTATCGGTTGTAAATTATCTTTCAATAATACCTCTCATTCTTAAAAGTACGGCCAACGGACTACACAGAGTAGTAAAGAATTAATTTGTAAATCCAATGGCATCTGCATTTACTTCTCTATAATTTTTTAATTCTCCTGAATCACTTTTGTATTCTCGACCAACTATACGGCCACGCACAAAAACAGAAGTCCCTTTATTAAGTACACTCGACCAAAGTTCAGCCTCTTTGCCCCACATCACGATGTTATGCCAACGAGGAGCCTCTTCACCTTCAACTTGTTCAGCCAGTGTGAAAAAGCAAAAAGGCTTTTCTTTTTTTGTAAATCTTAAATATGGTTTTTTACCTAAACGACCATATATCGTTACTTCTCTTTGATTATTCATTTTCACTCCTTCGCTTTAATTAATTCCAAGCTTCTTAACTAAAAATTCACCAAGGGTTAAATTTGAGCCTGTCTTTCTATTGTGTTCATCGAGTGCTCGCTTCACTCGCTCCATTTCTGACAGGCTCCCTTCTTGAATTTTTTCGATGTCTTTATCTGTAAGCTTGCTAACAGCATAAAGACACAAGTCCTTAAAAAGGATTACGCTTCCGTAATCCTTTTCATTGCATTTTCTTAAAAGACTAAAAATCAAATCAAGACTTTCTTTTTCATGACTCAAATCCACGAAAAATTTTGTCTGCTCTTGATTATTACCCAACTCCTTCTTTTGATTTTTAGGCTTTCTTCCCCTCTTTTTAATCTCCACCACACTCATTTCTTCCATACTCATTCCTCCTTAAATACCTTGCCCGCTAAAGAATCCATCCCACTTCCCGCACGTAGAATGTGACCTCCATCTCGAATACTCGTAGAGAGAGGGAGGTCACATTCGGAGTGCGCGATTCCTCCTTGATTTCAAAGATTTAGCGGGCAAGGAAAAATCATTATCCTCACAATTCAACTCCATTTCTATACTCTTTCCACATCAATTCACTTCGAGTTAAAAACCTCACTAAGCTTCAAGTTTTTTCCTTTAAAATGGCCACAAACTTCATCTAAATCATTTGATTTTGAACTTATGTTCTCATGACAAAAGAACATTAACTTGTTCATGATTTCAGTCCCCATTTTCTCCTTAATCACTTCAACGTACTTATTCATCAAGTTTGTATTTGGGAAAACATAGATCACATAGTGATAGTAACCACTGGTTTCATACTGCTTAATTTTTTCAACAAGCCTTTGATTGTTTTTACGAGTTAGCTCAAGCTCGAATGCGACATGATACTTAAACCCTTTACGCTCAAAGTACCAGATGGCATCGGGAATGATCTTGTAATTGATTTTGAAGTTTCTCTTATCATGAATCTGATGCTCCAACTCAACATCATCAATCCATCCTCGATCAAGTAGTTCCCTAGAAATTTCAGAGACCTTTATGTCATGAATTAAAGTATCTTTTGACAATGCCGTAGGGTTGTCTTTAAGCGATAGCTGGCCCTCTCCGATTGAACTGAGATAGACAAATTTCTTGCGGCTATATGGGTCTCTATATCCTTCAAGTACCTTCTTTTTCTCCAATTCTCTGATGATGCGATGAAAGTTTTTATAGTTTGGGGCACGTACACACTCCTTTCTTAACGATTCTAAATCTAAGACCCTCCACTTCAACAGTGGTGTTAGGTAATTCAAATGCAGGCTATTAAGATGCATAATTTTATCCATGAAAAACTCCTATAATATTAAACAAGCTCAGGATGATTATTCTTCTGCGCCATTTTCTTTTTCATCCCATCCCACTTACGATTGCGAACATTGATCAAATTGACTTTGGTTGGCCCTTGTCTCAGTAAAATACATTGGCCAATTCCTAAGTTTTTAATAATATCTGAATGGACAATAAGCTCATGAACTTCTCTCTCACTTCCGGCACTTTGTTGCTGTCCATCTTCAATTCTATAAGTTTGCTTCTTAGAAATAATTGTTCCGATTGACTCTGCAAAATACTGGGCTGAATCTGATAAACGCTGCTTCAGAATAAAAAGATTTCCGGCATTCTCGATGACCTGTTTTGTAAGCTCTGGATTTACTCGATCAATATCTGCTGAAGTTTGCACGGCAAGGGTTAATTCCATTCCGGCCCCACGGCATTTATTTTGAAGCTCTATAAACTCTGGAGTTACAAGAGAGCCAAATTCATCAAAATAAATACTAATTGGATTGTTAAGTCCTGCTTCTGGGTCTACTGAGTTACTTAGCGTCTTATAAGAATTATGAAGAAGCTCTCCTAAAAAGAGTTTTCCTACCGCTGTAGCTGTTTCCCCATAACCTTGAGTTGATAAACCAATGTAAAGACAGGCTTGCTCCTCGCGAACTTTAGATAAAGTTAGACCACTAGAATCAGAATTTAAGATTCGTCCAAAATCTGAGACAAGTATCGCCTCAAGCTTAGCAATCAAGCCGATATTCTCTTTGCTCTCCATCTGAACTAATTCATCAAAGATCGACCTTAAAGTGAACGGTTGCTCTTCTTTTTCTAATTTTTTGAGCGCACTAGTTAAACTTCTTCTTGAAGCATCACGGTAGTAAGGCTCACTCCAATCAAAGGAGCGCATGATCCTATCCACGACCTGGTTCACTGTTCCTTCAAGCAGAGGATTCAATGAAATAGAGTCTTGATAGTGTTCAGAAAAAATATAGCAGGGTCTTTTGTATTTCTCACAAATTCTTTGAAAAGTAGTTAAGGCCTCAGTATCACCTTTTGGATCAAAGAAAATTATAGGTCGTCCTTGGCGCAAAGAATGCTCTTGCAAGATGCTAATCAGATTTGTCTTACCAAACCCTGATGCTCCCACGATAAAACTGTGACGACGAAAATCAATGTCTTTTAGCAGTAGTTCTTTCTTTGATCTGGTATCAATTCCAAGTGCATCCTCAATTTCAGTTGTTTTACTAACAGAAAGTGCCTTGCGATTAATTTTTTCAATCGGTGGTGCTTTATTAAAAATCTTTCGATAAGAGAATTTAAAAACCTCCTTCCCAAGATCAAAGATTAAAACACAGAGTTCATGGAAAATTTCATAGAGAGGTGTGAATAGGTCTAACTGTGGCTGTTGATTTTTATTTTTCATAAACGTGCTCCCATGCTTTAAATGGACTGATTTGAATCGTCCTGTTATCAATTTCTAGTGTTCTGGCATCCGATTCATATTCAATGATGAACTGTTTTTTAACCTTGCCTTCAAGCTCTGGTGGTAATTTCTCAAGAGGTACTTGATACTTCTTCATGGGCTTAAAATTGACTTCTGGACGTATGTGCTTAAGCTCTGGCGAAAAATCAAAAAGTGGTACTTCCTTATGAACCTGAGTTGGTTCATCCAAAAGCATTGGATCTGCCATCTTTCTTTTTGGTTCCTCATGAAAAAGATAAGAAAGCCCTGCCCCTGCAACTGCTCCTAGAACACTGCCAAGGTAGGCGTTCTTATCTCTTGAATACTCATCAGGTGAAAATACGGCCCCACCAGTTCCACCGACAATTCCACCAATAAGGGCTCCTGCACCTATACTGTTCTTTAGTGACGAGCAGGAACTAAGAAAAATAATAAAGATTAAAAGACTACATCTCATTGACTGCCTCCATAAAATAAATCAAAACTTCCTCTCCGGCCTCGATGGTTACAATGGGTTCGGCGGTTTTCATTTCATCAAGTAAAATATCCGAAGTGGTTCTTCCTGATTCTACGAGGCCTTGAAGAACTTGATTTTTAGTGGAGTCATCTCTGACGGAACCAAAGGCAGATCCTATGCGGGATTGAGCTCCAGATAGCATCCCTTGAGCGAAGTCACTAATGACGGCCCCTGCGATTAGCTTATCCTTGGCATCGTCATAGACTCCCTCAAGACCGCTACTTCCATCTGTGTTCAGAAGCTGGGCCTGAATGGGTATTTCCTTTTCAGTTGTGACCATCTTGTTACAAAGCGTAAGGACACGCTTATTCTGAGTGATTCCCTGACAAGAAAACTTCGTTTTAAATGGAAGACCCTGATTCGGATGGGCCACAACAACGACTGGAGTGGATAAATTCGTTGAGACAATCGAATTCAAAAGAGTACCACGGAAGACTTTACCCGTGAGGATTTTTGCTCTTTGTTCCCATATAACAGGAACTCCACTCCGACTCTGAAGAAGTGAATTGAGCCGTTTGTTGTTTTCAAGAATTTTCTTGAGAATCTCGCCATGATTATCCCTCCTTTGTGTGGTCTTTTGGTGAGTTGTTGTAAGTGTTTTATTCATTCTTCTTATCCTTGCTGTCTGCGCTTTAAGGTTAAAGCTCACGCAGGCGATCACTATTGCCGCTATAAATTTCATCTAGTCTGTCCTGTAAGTGCTTAGTTTAGGATTCGATTCCCCTCGTAAATAATGGGAACCCCTTTGGATAAATACTCCCGATGCTTAATCTTCATCCCATTGACCGTGACTTCTGATGATCTGTTGTTAATGAACAGGATGGAGTTATCTCCTTCCAGGATTTCATAGTCCCGAGTCTTGATCTTCTTAGTTAGAGCGTGGTTCATGACACCATTTTTAACTTCAACAAACTGATGAGGGTTGTCTTTGGCATGTTTAAGATCAAAGTAGTATTTGTTATTTTTTGTAATCACCAAAAGATTAGAATAGGCCCCATCCATTTTTGGCCTGATCGCCAGAGTTTTATAGTTATTAGTGACTTGAAAAAAAAGCTCTTCCTGACTTCCTCCATAGAGGTAGCTTTGGATTTCAGAATCAAAACTAAGAGTAGTAAGAAGATTAAGGCCCAAGAAGACGGTCGTCATCTGATTCATTAAAATATGAAAAATCACACTTCCTCCTTTGCTGGCACTTCATCAAGTTGGATAAGTTTATAAAAGAATGGGTTTTTATCATTCCCCTGAAGCTTAATCTTAAAGGCCGTAAGGACTCCTTCGGATTTAAGAATAATTTTACAGGTTCCGACCTCAAGAGATTTCACTTGAAAAATTTTATCAATGGGCACAGAAAAATTGTCTCTTTCAGCAATCTTTATCACTTCATCATGAACAATATGAGTATTAGGCACCCCTGTGGCAAGACCCACAAAAGCAAGACGACAAATCTCCTCGGCGAGAGGTCTTTCTTCAAAGATGCCCTTACCTTGATAAAGATAGTAGCGTCTTTCAAAAAACTGAAAGATCACGGCAGTCAAAGAGATCAGGATTGTAATGGCCAAAACGATTTTGAGCTTTTTATTTTCTTTTGTGAAGCTTGCTTCAAAATTATCGTAATTCATTTCTCTTCTCCTTCTTCATGGGAAGAATCCCATGAGTCTTTTCTTGTGGTCTTGTAAGAACTATTTTTCCATTTGCACTCATGGGAATTGATAAACTCCTCTTCTCAGTGATCACAGGACCTTTGGCCTTATGAGGATTAACGCTATTGTCCTCAGTTGAATATTTCCTTTTCATAGGCGCGCCTTTTTGAGAATTTTTACTGTCCCAATACTTATCATTGAATTGGAAGTTTAGTTTCTTCTGTTTAACTAGATCCTGAGCTGGTTTAAAATTGGCCCTTGGTTTTGATTCTCTGGTTGTTTCTTTGCCTTTTTGAATAGGTTCTGATTGCTTTTGAGTTTGAGAATTATTAGTTCCCTCAGTTCTCTTAATCCCTTCAACTTGATTCCCCTCTTTTACAGACTCCTTGCCTTCCTTTTCAGTCATTCTTAACGAGTTTGAATTTTTATTGAAACCCTTTGATGTTAACCGAAGAGGATTACCTTTTCGGTTAATGAAGCTTGAGTTCCTAGAAAAGCGATCTTTCATTTTGCTTATCAATGGGAGGAGTGCCATAGATTTTATGCCTGAACTCACAACCATTCCACCCATCTTAGATCCAAAAGAGTGGATGCCATCGCCCTTGATCATGCCGTAACTAATAAGTGGACTAATAAGAAGAAGGAGCGTTACTCCGAATAACCAAATAATGGTATCAACCTTTGTGACAATAAGTTCACTCCCAAGAGAAGATTCATCTATGCTATTTCCCACAAGCGCGAGAATCGCAACAATCACAAAGGGCATAATCATGCACCAAAGACTGGCCTGAACTGTTCCCTTGAGTGCATCCTTAGTCCATCCAAGAAAATACAAAATAGCTGTCACACCAGAGAACACATAGGTCAGATGGTACACGCTGGAATAGATAAGCTTTAAAAGCCAGATAAAAACCTTAGCGAGTAAGAAAAAGGCAGTTCCTAAAAGATCGTTTAGATTAGGAATGATGATGGACTGGATAAAATTCCAATCTCTCTTTTCAGTAGTCCTAACCTTAGTCTGATACCACTTTTTAACGAAGAGGTTTCTTGGACTTACTTTTTTTAGTGTATAAGAGGCGTTATCAAGGGCCATTTCCGTAGCGGTGGTATGAAACTGATAAAATGCCCCCATAAATACAGTGATTATCAGGAGCTTTTTAACAACACCACCAAAATCCATCTCACCGAAGTACTCTATGATTAAAGCAATTGTGAATACGGGACTAATAAAGTAACTCGCAATACTTGACATCTCTTTGTAGAGACGAAAGATACTAGGCTCCTCAATAAGTAGCATTTCTTTAAGGATATTCATTTTTTATCCCTTGAAACACCATAGGACTTTTCTTTCTCAATCTGCTCTAAACGATTTTCTTCCAGTTGTTCGGCCATGAGACGGTTGTTTGTTGATAGCTTTTCCAAAATCTCAAGCTGAGTGTTGTGCATATCCACGTTTTGCTCATAAAGCATCGCTGTATTCTGTGCCGTAAGCTGTGTGGCACGACCTGTAGTTTTCGCCTTTATAGATTTATCCACTTGAGATCTTGCTATTTTCTCCTTTTGACTGTTAACTCTCTTCTGAAGTTTGACCTGAGCTTTTGTCTTTTTCTCATCAGATTTAATAAGGGCATACTCCCGCATAAGTTCCTTAATCTCGCTCATAGAATATTTAAGTTCCCTTATGGCCAAGTTTAAATCTCCTAAATTGGCCACTTCCTTTTTAGCGGCCAAT
>CANHIY010000069.1 GCA_947461175.1 Bacteriovoracaceae bacterium | reverse complement strand
ATGATGGAGAGTTGGGTTAAGTTCACTTCTCCTGCCACCAGGGCCTTTTCTACTTCTTCTGACTTTCCCATGAGCCTTGCGGAACTGATTCTTCTTTGTGCTGCCCCCTCAGAGTAACCAAGGACCCGGACACAGTAATCAAATAAGGAGGAGCACTTTAATTCCACAAAAAGTTTTCGTCTCTCAATTTCAAGAAGGTGGTGGAGTATTTCTAGGGAGGTTTCTTTTTCACGTCTCACTAAAATGAGGGTGTCAGCTAAAAGTGTTTTATCTGTGAGGTGTTTTAAGTTCATGATCTTCTCCTTCATAATTTATTTCTTATAACACAGCTTTTTGAACGAAATTCTCCTCACGAGGAAGAGTGATCTTTCTTCCATCCTGAAAAAATGATGTAAGAGAAGCTCAAAGTCTTTTTAAGGATAATTTTGATCGTTTCTCGTCATGAGTTTTGGGGCCCTAAGAGCATAAGAAAAAGACCTTAAATTTTGAGAGAAAACAAATTATTTTTTTATTTTTAATTTTTTGCAGTTTCTAACTTTCATGTTTTTCTTTTTTAACGAGTCTCTAATCTTAGATCTTAAATTCATCAGTAAGGTCAATTATTCACCAACAGCGAGGGTTTTACCGCCGCCGCGGCGGCCAGAATCTATCCATGATCCCCACCTAGCACAGCATCAGTTTAGTCAGGAATAAATTCTTAAACCTTATCTTTAGAAAAAATACAGATGTGACATAATCATAAAGTACCCATAACAGGTTTTGTTTCTTCTTATAGGGGCACTCAAAGATTTAATACATTTAGAGGATAAACAATGAAAGTTAGAATTCCACAGGAGGTTATCTCCTGCTCAAATTTTATGAAAGGCCAGTGGACCAAAGGAGAAGCTCAGGTCCAGGATATTTTTTCACCTTATAACGGAGAAAAAATCGGTGAAGTTTCCTTGCCCTCAGTTCATCAAATAAAAGATGCCATCCATTACGCTCATGAAGCACAAAAAGAATGGGCACGTACGCCGATTAAGGAAAGATCCCGAATTCTTTTTAATTTCAGAAACATTCTTTTAAGGGACCTTGATAAGATCTCTCACCTTAAGGCCAGTGAATCGGGAAAAACATTTGAGGAAGGTAAGGCCGGACTCATGAAAGGGATTGAAGTTTTGGAGTTTGCCCTCTCCCTCCAAAACATGGACATCGGTGGGCGTATGGAAGTTTCTAGAGGAGTGAGTTGTGAGTACCGGCGCACTCCCTTAGGAGTTGTGGCCAACATCACACCCTTTAATTTTCCGGCCATGGTTCCACTGTGGACTATTCCCATCAATCTTGCTCTCGGAAATGCCTATGTCTGGAAGCCATCTGATAAAACCCCACTCACTTCAATTGAAATCGCTAACTCTCTTCGGGAAGCAGGACTTCCGAGCGGGCTCTTTACCATCATTCATGGAGGGGCTGACTCTGTGAACACCATTATTGAAGCGCCAGAAGTTAAGGCCATAGGGTTTGTGGGATCAACCAGTGTGGCAAAACTTGTTTACACCAAGGCCACCTCCTTAGGTAAAAGGGCCCTGTGTCTTGGAGGAGCAAAAAATCACATCATCTTATTACCGGATGCGGACCCTCAGCTTGCTGGAGTCGGTATTTCTGATTCTTTCACCGGATGTGCCGGACAAAGATGCATGGCCGCCTCAGTCCTTCTGGCCGTAGGAGGTGTGGATGAGCACATTCAGAAAATCATCCACCGGGCCTCATCTTTAAAGCTTGGTCAAGATATGGGGGCCATCATCACGAGGTCCCAAAGAGATTTTTTAATTGATTCCATAGGACGGGCAGAACAAGCAGGGGCGAAGATTCTTTTAGACGGAAGACATACTCCTCCCCCTCATGGAATGGAGAAAGGAAATTGGATCGGGCCCACCATCCTGGATGAAGTTCAACCTGGTTCAGAGGCACAGAGTGTGGAACTCTTCGGACCTGTGCTTTCTATTATCCGATGTAAGGATATTACTGAGGCCCTTCACATTCAGAACTCATCTGTTTATGGAAACGCTTGTTCAGTTTTTACAAACTCTGGAGCTCTCGCCGAAAGGGTGATTCTTGGTTCCCAGGCAGGAATGGTAGGAGTTAACGTAGGGGTACCAGTTCCCAGGGAGCCCTTTTCTTTTGGGGGAGTTGCGGCCTCCAAATTTGGTCATGGGGATATAACGGGTGAGCACTGTCTGGATTTTTGGTCAGACATGAAAAAGGTCACCATAAAATGGGAAAAACAAAATGACTCTAACTGGATGTCTTAAGGAGATCTATGTCTAACCTTGATGAGCGTAAAGAACACATTGTTCTTGCCACACACTCAAATCTTAAGTACCCGGAGTCTTTGGTTCTTGATTGGGGCCATGAGGATCCTTTGAAAAGAGGACCTGTGGTGGCCTCCCAAACAAACCCAAAAGCAAGAAATGCCATCGGCACTCACTCCGGCTCCTATGCCGTTTACCGGGCCCTCTCCATTGCCAGTGGTAAATTTCCTCAGTCCCATAAACCTGATCTGACCAACACCTTTTCTCCTGTGCCCATGGGTCCCTTTCCTTCCTGGTTTGATGAAACAAAAATTGTCTCCCTTGATCCCTGGGGCCTTGATCCACAAAATCATTTTCGTCCTTTTTTTGAAAAAGAATACGACATCCGTCCCTCCATTGCAGTCACCCAGGCCCACCTTCAGATTCCTGAGATCCATGAGGCCATTAAGGCGGGAAGGCTTAAGGTGGATGGAAAAATCATTAAAGAAAACATGGACATTAAAACAACCAAAGTGGCGATTGAGCCTGTATGGTTTTTACCTGGAATGGCGAAAAGACTCAAACTTGAAGAAGGAGTTCTTCGACGGATTCTTTTTCAGGAATCGGGAGGAATGTATCCAGAACTCATCACACGGCCTGATTTAAAGGTGTGGTTGCCCCCCATTGGTTCCACCACGGTTTATATTTTTGGTGACCCGAGGGATCTATCCAACCCCTCGGTAGAACTTTCTTGTCGGGTTCATGATGAATGTAATGGTTCAGACGTTTTTGGGTCTGATATTTGTACCTGCAGGCCTTATCTTATGTATGGAATTGAGCATGCGGCCGAAACCGCTCAAAGAGGGGGAGTGGGGTTAATTGCCTACTACAGAAAAGAGGGAAGGGCCCTGGGAGAGGTGACAAAGTTTTTAGTCTATAACGCCAGAAAACGCCAGGAGGGTGGGGACTCGGCGGCAACTTATTTTAAACGCACAGAATGTGTGGCCGGCGTAGAGGACGCGAGATTTCAGGAATTCATGCCCGATGTGCTTCACTTCTTTGGGATCACAAAAATTCATAACCTCCACTCCATGTCTAATATGAAGTACAACGCAATTGTGAGTTCCGGGATCGAAGTGGTGAATAGAGTTTCTATTCCAGAAGAACTTATCCCTGAGGACGCTCAGGTTGAAATGGAAGCGAAGAAGGCCGCGGGCTACTTTACTTCAGGAGAAGTGAAGGAAGGGGAGGAGCTTAAAAAAATTAAGGGAAGAGGTATCTCATGAGTACTTTAGACTACATCTTCTCACCTGTAAGTATCCGTGATGGTGCAAAGAAAATCTTTCAAGAAACCCTTAAGGGAAATACTCACTTTCATTTTCATCAGGAAAAAATTTCTTCCACGGTAGATTTTGTCATGAACACCATCAGAGAAAACTACCCTGATATGAAAATTCCTTTTCACTCCCGCTGGGGACATTTTAGACCGGGAAATGTGGACAGGTCTCTTTGGCTTAAGGCCCGTTTAAGAGGAACGGATTCCCTGGAAGTGGCGAGGATTAAGTGGGACCTGGTGATACCTTCGGTTCTCTTAGATGCAGGGGCGGGCCCTGACTGGAAATTTTATGAAAAGGAAACCTCAAAAAATTATTCCCGTTCAGAGGGACTAGGGGTTGCTAGTTTTCACCTCTTTCTTACAGGGGCTTTTTCCGAGGATGGAAAGTCCTTACGTTCTCACTTTGAAGGCCTTAAAAAAGTAACCCCAAAGCTCATCGAGGAGTCCTTTCAGGTAGGAGAAAAAAATCCTCTCGTTGGGGTTGAGGGACGGGCCAGTCTCTTAAAAAATTTAAGCGATGCCCTTACAAATAAAACCTATTTCCCTGGGGGAAGACCAGGAAACCTCATTGATTACCTCTTAAAAAAATACCCCACCTCCATTCCTGCCACAGGAATACTCCGTGCTGTCTTAGATGCCCTGGGACCCATCTGGCCTGGAAGAGAAAAATTAGGGGGAGTGAATTTAGGAGATGTGTGGAATCACTCAAAGTTTGGTCTCATCCCCTTTCATAAACTTTCTCAGTGGATGACCTACTCTTTAATTGAACCCCTCCTTGAAAATGGCACTCAAGTGACTGGAGTAGAGGAGCTGACCGGGCTACCCGAGTACCGAAACGGGGGGCTGTTACTGGATGGTGAAATCTTAACTTTTAAAAACATTAAAGACCAAGAGCTAACCTGGGGAGCAGAGAGTGACCTCATCATTGAATGGAGGGCCCTCACTGTTTATGTTTTGGACCTCATCGCCCAGGAAATCCAAAACCGCCTTGGGAAATCCCCTCAGGATTTTCCCCTGGCCAAAGTCCTAGAGGGAGGAACCTGGTGGGCGGGAAGGAAAGCTGCCTCACTTCGCCGAGCTGGAGGAGTGCCTCCCTTAAATATTAAAAGTGACGGAACAGTTTTTTAGGAGAACGAGATGTCTAAGAATTTAATTGAACTACACCACCCACTTCTTTTACATAAACTGGGCCACTTAAGAGATAAAAATACCAACTCCTCAGATTTTAGAAACCTCATGACAGAGATCTCAAAACTTCTTGCTTATGAGGCCATGAGGGACTGGAAAAATATTGAATTGGTCACCGTGGAGACCCCACTTTCTCTTTCAAAAGTGGAGCGCATGACCAACCCCCCCGTGGCCGTGGCCATCCTTCGGGCGGGTAACGGAATGCTAGAGGGGGTCCTTTCCATGATTCCTGTTGCTTCTTCCGGATTTATTGGTATTTATAGGGATAAGTTTATCCAAAATACTGTTGAATATTATTTTAAACTTCCAAAGGATGTTGAGGGAAGGAGTATTTTACTTTGCGATCCTTTGATTGCCACTGCGGACACCATGATTGCGGCCATTGATAGACTAAAAAGTTATCATGTAGGTCCCATCAAGGTCCTCTCGGTTTTAGTCAGTGATCATGCTCTTAAAAGGCTTCTCCACTTTCATCCGGATGTAAAAATTTATGCCCTGAATGTTGAAAAAGAGATGACTGAAAATGGTTATCTCGTTCCGGGTCTAGGAGATGCCGGTGACAGGCTCTATCAAACAAAATAAGGCATTCATTCTTGGTGTGGCCGGTGGTTCCGGGTCAGGTAAAACCTATTTTGCCCAGGCCCTGAAAGATTCCCTGGGTGACCATGCCAACATCATTTATCAGGACAATTTCTACATCGATCAGTCTCATCGTTTTGATCATGATGGGGGTTCAGTTAATTTTGACCACCCGGATAGCCTAGACCTCTTGCTTCTCGCCAAGTGCCTGGGGGATCTAAAATCGGGTCTCGGGACAAATATTCCTTTGTATGATTTTAAAACTCATAAAAGAAGTGAAGAAAAGCTCTACATGGGGCCCACCAGAATCGTGATTGTGGATGGGATCCTCATTTTTCATCCTGAATACTTAAGAGCGCAGTTTGATGAGATGATTTTTTTTGATACACCAGAAACTCTACGTTTCCAGAGAAGATTAGAAAGAGATGTTCACGAAAGAGGAAGAACTCCGGAAGGGGTTCATGCCCAGTTTTTTAAACAAGTAAAACCCATGCATGATGAGTTTGTTGATCCTTCTAAGGTTTATGCTAATGTCATCGTAAAGGACCTGGGAGACTATCAGGAACATTTTGATTTTTATCGGGAAAAGCTTTTAAAACTCATGAGCTCAGATTCATCTAGGTCCTGAAGTGTCACTGAGAAAGTCTTATAAGCTCTTCCTTGTTTTTAATATAAAAAAAACGGTCTTCCTCAGTGATAAGACCCATTTCTTTAAATTCACTGATGAAACGAATGGCCGTCTCGTTTGCCGTTCCAATAATGGATGCAATTTCTTCTCTACTGAGCTGGATCTTTATTTTAATTCCATTCTGGGTATTTTCACTGTGATTCAAAACCATGTAGTTAAAATATCCCGCAAGCCTTTCTCGAACATTTTTTCTCATGAGTTCCACACAACGCTTTTGATAGTGGTAAATTTCATGTCCGATTTTTTGAAAAATGATCTGTCTTAAATGTGGAAGAGATTCCATCTGGTTTTGAAAATCTCTTCCATCGATAAAATGGCAGGTGGATTCCTCCAGGGCCTTAGCTGATTCAAGATGTGTTTTCTCATCTAAGAGGTACCTGTGGCCAAAAATATCTTTTTGACCTGCAAGCCTCAAGATAATTTCCCGCCCACTGGCATCACTGGTATAGATCTTCACCGTGCCAGAGGATATGAAGTAGAGACCAAAAGATGGAGTGTCCTCATGATAAATGACCTCACCCTTTTGATAAACTTTTCCTTTCCCAGGTCTTATCGTGTTTAGTAAATAATCATTCAACAATTCTTCCATGGGATGGTCCTCAAGAAAATCTTTTCCTATCTTCTCTGATAAGTTTGGTTATGAAAATCATCTCGACGGCAAAATATTTCTTAAGCTTGATTCTAACTCCTGGATGATAAGTTCAAGATTGGTATTCATGATGATTATTGTTAGCTGTTGACCTGTTGCTTATCACTCCCATGACGCTGTCCATTCACTAAAATCATCTCCGAAACGTATTGAATAGGCCAAAGGAGAGTGGAATGCGGCATTGGTGGAATAGTCTCTTGTCTGGTGAAATTTCAACACATGTTAATTCCTCCCGCTCTTTTTTGATCGAAAAATCAATTCAAAAAAGACTGGGGATTCTGAGTTCCATGGGATCATTGGCTATCGAGGGGAAAGAAACATCCCATTCTCCACCTGCCCAAGTTTTTATCGTAAGAGATGGAAAAAGCGAGGAGTTGATCAATTGGAAAAAAGATATTCAACCTCTTACTGGGAAAGATTTTTTTGATCTTAGAACACACCTTTTAAAGAGGATTCATCTTCTTAAACCTGAGATTTTTATCTTCGAAGGAAAAGTTCAGGTTATGGATACCCGCTATTTTGGATTGAATTTGATTTCAACATCACCAGTGGGTGCTTTGTTTTTTCACATCATGATTAAACCACAGGAGAGCATTAATTCAGAAGATCATTATGTTATTTATCATGATCCTGATTTGACGATGGATTTATTTGATGTTCATTTAAAATCCACATCTCTTATGGCGATTAATTTATCCACCAAAGAAATCCTGATGATAGGTCACCTCTCCCTGGGCGAAATCAAGGAGGGCATCCAATCCTTGATGAGTATTCTTTTACCTCAACAGGGAGGACTTCCCATGGGTGCCAGAGGTTTTAAAGATCATGAAGGAAATGGTTTCTTAGTAATTGAGATGGATAAATCCCAGGATGGGGAGGATCTCACAAACGATGGATTTATATTTTCGGGGCATGATCAGTTTTGTCTCCAAGGTGGGGTTGTCCAAAATCTTTTTGAAGGTGCGTATTTAAAAGAGTCGGGCGTTAAAGAAAAATCAAACGAGGGATTACTATTAAAATACCATCAATTTGGAAATATGTTTGAGGGTATTCAGTTGGACGAAAAAACAAGAGACCCTTTGCTTGAAACTCAACCGGATAAAAAGGAAGGGCACTTTATTTTTTCATTACCTGATTTTTGGCAGGGCCCCTATCATGCATTAAATCCCTCGTTTCTTTTTTTATTTTATGAGGACTTTTCTGGGGTCTTTCCCCTTTTGGGCCTTCTGGAAAAGGAAGAGGCCTTATCCTCTTTATTGTATACTTTACATCAAACACCAGATGCCCTCTCACCTTTGAATATTTATGAACACCTTCTGTCTCAATTTTTAGATAGTCATTCTCTCCAGGTTTGGCGTTTGAACATAGGAGTCGAAAAAATTAAGGACAGGTCTTTAATTCCATCAACCTTAAGGGAGGTTTTGAAAAAAAAGGGAAAGTTTCATTTTTATCAACACTCCATTTTTCCAATATTAGTACCAACCCACATGGATCATGTGAGTGAAAAATTTCTCATGCCAGAAAAATTCTGGAAAAAGAAGCATGATTATAGAGAGGTTGCCCTAAGAGAGAAAAAACAATTTGCAGAAAAACTTCAGGACTTTATTTAAGGATTTTGCCATGCTTTTTGAATTGAATAAAATTTTGGTTTGCACTGATTTAACTTTTAAGTCTGATGAAGTTCTTCAATCCGCGGAATTAATCCGCCAACGCACAAATTCACAAGTTGATATTCTCTATGTTTCAGACTTAGGTCTTCATTTAGAATGGGCGGCCTCACTGACAAAAGAATATACCTACTATGATAAATTCCTCTCAGGTCTTAAAAAAGATCTTGAACAGAGGCTCGAGGATCAAATAAAAAGAACCGGGATAGTGGGGAAGATTATTTATTCGGAGGGAAATGTTGTCCAGAAGATCAAGGACCAGATTTCAAACAGGGGAGTTCATTATGATCTTCTTATCTTGGGACATAGTGGAAGTGATGGGGAAGTAGGCCACTTGCACCGCTACCTTGGGAGTGTGTGCCGAAAAATCCTCTCAACTGTTGAAGTCCCTACGATAGTCATTAAGAAAAAAATAGGATTCAATAACATGATGAGTTTTGTGGATGGTTCAAGACCCTTAGATTGGATGGTGGCCTTTTCTTTTGATTTTTATCGTTTATTAAAATTTAGTAAAATTGAATTCGTGACCCTCTTTTCAACTCTATCCAGAGAAAAAATTCTTAAAAATTCTATGACAGACTTTAAAGAACAGTTAACTCAAGACGTAAATTACCTCTCCAGACAAGGAGACTGTTATGAGGTAAGAATAGAGAGAACTCACGAGGTGATGCTCGCCCATGAATTTTCCCAAATGATGGAAAAAGACCACATTGACCTGGCGATTTTAAAGCGTAACCGCGGGAAAAAACTCAATAAAAAATTCATCGGCTCTGAAACCCTGAGGCTTTTAGAACTCCAGACCCCTTCCCTGTTGATTCTACCTGTTTCCTGAAAAACATGGTGTCTAGCTTTTGTGATTTATGTATAATCCATCCCATGAAAATTTTAAAAAGCCTCTACATACAAGTCCTGATTGGGATTAGCTTTGGTATTGTTCTCGGTCTCTTCGCCCCAGAGTACGGGGTTAAAATGAAAATTCTTGGGGATACCTTTATCAATTTATTAAAAATGATGATCGGGCCTATTATTTTCACCACCGTCGTTTTAGGAGTGTCTCACTCAGGAGATATGAAAAAAGTAGGAAGAGTGGGGGGAAAGGCGCTTCTTTATTTTGAAACTGTTTCAAATTTTGCCCTCGTTTTGGGGTTACTGGCGGTGAATATTTTTAAACCTGGTAAAGGGTTTAATGTTGATCCCGCTTCTTTGGATTCTTCCGTTGTCTCAGAGTTTACACAGAAAGCAAAAGAGAGTTCCATGGTGGATTTTTTTCTCTCCATCATCCCTAAAACCTTCACGGATGCTTTTACAAGTTCAGGGAACCTTCTTCAGATCCTCTTTCTTGCTGTGCTTTTTGGTTATGGTATCACTCATGTGGGTGAAGCAGGAAAACCTGTGAGAAATTTTTTTGAAAGCCTCTCCTATATTCTTTTTAAAATTGTTCACCTCTTTATGATGTTTGCCCCCTTGGGAGCCTTTGGGGCCATGGCGTTTACGATTGGAAAGTATGGAGTCAGCTCCTTTGGTCCTCTCTTATCCCTTATGGCGACCTTTTACTTTACCTGTGTGCTCTTTATCGTTTTAATCCTTTTTCCCATCGGAAAGTATTGTGGGTTCAGTGTTTTTAGATTTATCCGCTACATAAAAGAAGAGCTTCTGACTGTTCTTGGCACATCCTCATCTGAGAGTGTGCTCGTACCCATGATGACGAAGCTTGAAAAATTAGGTTGTTCAAAATCTGTAGTGGGACTTGTTGTTCCCACAGGATTCTCTTTTAATCTGGATGGAACAAATATTTATCTAACCATGGCCGCCGTGTTTGTGGCCCAGGCCCTAAATATTGACCTGACTATTGGGGAGCAGCTGAGCTTATTATTTGTGGCGACCCTCACTTCCCAAGGGGCCTCTGGGGTGACAGGTGCAGGTTTTATTACTCTTGCGGCAACTCTTTCAGTTGTTCCCACTGTGCCGGTGGCGGGCCTTGCTCTTATCTTTGGCATAGACCGCTTTATGTCTGAGGCCCGGGCCCTGACGAATACAATTGGTAATGGAGTCGCAGCGATTGTGATTTCTCGCTGGGAAAAAGAACTTGATACAGAAAAACTTAACAAAGAGCTCTCATGTTAGTAGTGAAAACTTTTCTTAAATATTCTCCTATTCATGGACTTGGGTGTTTTGCAGGAGAAGACATTAAAAAGGGTCAGCTCGTCTGGCGCTTTGATCCAGGCATAGATCTTACATTTACTGAGGAAGAGATAAAAAAGCTTCCAGGTCCTTTTCAGGAATTTCTAAAAACTTATGGATATTCTCCCTCTCTGCCCCTGAAGACCTACATCCTTTGCGTAGATCATGCCCGTCACATGAACCACTCCGAGAGTCCTTCTTTACTAGAAACCTCCGAAGGTCACAACGTTGCCGCTAAAGATATTTCACAAGGGGAAGAGTTAACTTGTAACTATCATGACTTTGATGCTGAAGCACAATTGAAGTTATTAAAAAATCAGATTGATCTTCATGAGTCCTGACCCCTCACCTGAGAGGCTTGTTTTTTGTGAAGACGCTCTCACATGGTTAAATCATTATAAAGATCCAGGAGGAACTTCCTTTCTGGGTTCTTTACCGGATTTTTCTGAGTTCCCAGGCCTAAGTCTTTCTGAATGGAAACAATGGTTTTTAACCACTTCAGAACTCATCCTCTCCAAGACCTCTCCAGAGGGGGTCACGATTTTTTTTCAATCCGATATTAAGCATCAGGGGTTATGGGTGGATAAGGCCTATCTGGTTCAAAAGGCCAGTGAACATTTAGGCCATCACTTATTGTGGCATAAAATATTTTGCCGGGCCCCAGCGGGAACAGTGATGTTTGGCCGCCCCTCTTACTCCCATATGCTCTGTTTTTCTAAAACTCTTATCCCGGATTTAAAAAAATCCACTGCCGATGTGATCCCCGATCTTGGAGAGAAAACCTGGGTTCGGGGAATGGGACTTGAGGCCTCAGTCTTTGCCGCAAACTTTGTGGCCAAACAAACAACCACCAGGACCCTTATTAATCCTTTTTGTGGTGAGGGAAGTGTCCTTGCCGCTGCCAATTACGTGGGCCTTAGGGCCATTGGAATTGAGAGGAGTCCCAAAAGGGCGAAAAAGGCACAAGAATTGAAGCTCTTTCTCAAAGACAAGACCAAGTATTTTGGGACTTAAGACCTCTCCTTTTTAGGGGAGAGGATTTTCCTCGTCCTCATTTCCACTCTCATTCTCAACTTCATTTTCATCTTCAACTTCCTCCGAAGGCCTTTCTTGATCATCTACGACTTCCGCCACGGGCCCAGGAATACTATCCAGGATGTAAGGAGTCCCCGGAGCGCGGTCAATTTTTTCAAAAACCCCGCAGGCCACAGGTAAGGTCTGAAAAGAGCGGTGACGGCCTTTGGTGGCCAGAGTTTCTGGCAATTCTAGTGTTTCAGATACACCCTGTATGAGGACTGTTTTCCCAATAAGCCTAAGGCCCTGACCTTGAGGAAGTTTTACGATATCATCTTCTGGATTTTTATCCTTACTTTGAAGGTCTTCAATAAAGCGCCTGAAGGGGCCCACTCTTTCGTATTGGTAATTTCCTGAAAGATCGGCCAGAGGAAAAAAACTCTTACCTGAATATTGAGAGGAGATATCTGAGTCCAGGGGGATGAGGATTTTTCCGAGAATTTCCTCTGCCTCCTGGATATCGATGAACCCGTCAGCGTTTTTATCGTCAGAGGGTCCTGGGCAACGGGAACCTGTATAAACGTTCTGCATGTGCCAGGCCTTCACACCTCCGGCAAAGAGCCTGACGAAAGCGTAGATCCTCTCCTCCTTACGGTATAAATTGGCCGATCCAGGAATGGTGCCGTTGACGTGGGGATTGAGGGTGATAAATTTTGCCTGATAATGCCCCTGAATATGTGATCCATCCAGTGGTAGAGCTTCTTCTCTTTCCCGTGAGGAGTTGGGGCGTTGATTTGTGGTCCTTTGAGTGTCACAGGCCTCCATTAAAAAAAATGTCAGAAGGATAGGAACTAATCTTGTGGTGGTTTTTTTCATGCACATTCCCTTTTAAATGTTCTCATTAAAAGCTTCCAGATAGGCCCCGCGGACTTCATCCATATTAAACTGATCTTTTGAGTAGTCCCAGGCCTCATACATCTGTAGGTCCGCTGGCTGATAGGTGTACATGTGGGTTCTTTGAAAATAGCAATCTCCTGTGTAAGGGTAGTCCGCATAATCTGAATATTTTGTAATGACCGTGCATGGGGCGTCGTTTCTAAGGAAGATGTTGGCCCAGTCCTGAAATTTTCTCGGTCCACTGGTATACTTTATATCAAGGACTCTCTCCACAACCTTTTCATTCTCCAGGACATGAACATAGGGAGCGACATGAAACCACCACTCAAAGTTATATCTTCTGATATAGGACCTCGTGAAATAGATGAAGAGTTTATTAGATTTTAAACTGTGTTTTTTCCACCACTCATAACTCCACACCATGGCCCTGTTAAAGCACTGGGACTCTTTTGGGTAGTATCTTGCCTCTTTGTGATAAGTTTGTGCCAGTTTCATGCTGGAGACGGTGGTGGGAACATAAGTCTCAGGGGGAAGAGAGAAAAATTGTGACTTATAAAAACTATCAAAAGGAGCTGGGATTTCCTGGGCCTTGGTGATGAACCTGTTCTCATCAAGTTCGAAAGAGTACCAGTGGTTTTGATGAAAACTCTCCTCTCCCAATGAAAGAAAGTTATTTTTTGAGGAATTAAGTTTAGCAACTAGTCCGTTTCCCAGAAAAACCAGCACCTCATCCCTTTGCCCGTCCCCAAAATCTATGTCCACTATTTGAGTGCTAAATTCCCCTGCCCCATGGGCAGCAAATCCCAAAAGACACAACATGAGCCCAAGAACGTGCATAGAACCCTCCATTGTTTTCTCCATGCTGAAGCTGCCTGGGACATGATCATGAGAGGAGGGTTTTTTTGTCTACTAAAGCTCTTTCTTTAGAATGTGCACGGGGGAGCGAAAATTTTCTAAAGGATCTCAGGGACCCTTTACATAGAGTGCCAATTTTAAGATATTCTTCAGAAGTTTGTGAATAAAAACGCTTAGCAAAAGAGAATCTCATGTCTAAACAGCTCGTCAGAGGTCTTTCACTGGTGGATGCCGCCTCCGTTGTTGTCGGTTGCATTATTGGAACTGGTGTCTTTCTAAAAACCGCCACCATGGCAAGTTTAGTCGGAAGCCCCTGGATGGTTCTTTTGGTTTGGGCGGTTGCGGGTCTTCTTTCCCTGGCCGGGGCCATGGCCTATGCTGAACTAGGAAGCCTCATGCCAGATGCGGGGGGAGAATACGTTTACCTCAAAGAGGGCTACGGAGATATCTGGGCCTTTCTCTATGGCTGGATGAGGTTTTGGATTGGCTCACCGGGGTCTATCGCTGCCTATGCAGTGGGGGCCATGACCTTTTTAAGTGGCGCTATAGATTTAACATTTATTGGCGGAAAAGTTTCTGCAGCAGTAATTGTGATTATCGTTTTTTCATCTATAAACTGCTTGAGTGTGGCCTTTGGAGGTCGACTAAACTCTATCATGACGGGTCTCAAACTGGTGATGATCCTGGGTTTATCCCTGGGGATTTTTATTTTTGGAACCGGGGGCTCATTTGAAAATCTTTCGGCCTCAGCTCCTGGTGTGAGTGGATTTACTGGTTGGGGGGCCTTTGGTGCGGCCACCCTAGCGGCCCTCTGGGCCTATGATGGATGGAACAACCTTCCTATGATGGCGGCGGAGATCAAGAACCCCCAGAGAAATATTCCCCTCTCACTGGGTCTTGGAATGGTTTTGATCCTTGCCATTTATTCTCTGATTAACCTTGCCTACTTTTATGCTCTGCCCTTCACTGAAATCATTAACGCCAATTCTAATAACTTTCCAGATGCCCTTCCTGTGGCCACCAAGGCGGCCATGACCTTTATGGGCGAGTCCGGAGTCACCCTTCTTTCCGCAGCTTTTGTTTTTTCTGCCCTAGGGGCCATGAACGGATCCATCATGACGGGGGCCAGGGTTCCCTATGCCATGGCAAAGGATGGTTTGTTCTTTAAAAAACTTGCCACAGTGAGTGAGGCGACCTTTGTGCCTGTGTCATCCATCATCGTTCAAGGTATTATTTCCATTCTTCTTGCTCTCTCTGGAACTTTTGATCAGCTCACCAATTATGTGGTGTTTTCCGCCTGGATTTTTTATGCCATGGTTACCGGAGTGGTGTTTGTGCTGAGAAAAAAAATCCCTGATGCTCCGAGATCTTACAAAACCATTGGTTACCCCTATGTGCCCATCATTTTTATCATCCTTGCCGTTCTGTTACTCATTAACACCGTCTTTGAGGCCCCTAAAGAATCCATTGTAGGACTTGGATTTATTGCTGCAGGGGTGCCAATTTATTTCGTTTTTCGTAAATTAAATCAAAAAAAGACGGATAATTAATGCTTTGCGACTTAATTTTTCGTTTCAAATTTTGAAATAATAAGAGCATTCACCACGGAGGGAAGATATGAAAACTCTTATTGT
>CANHIY010000068.1 GCA_947461175.1 Bacteriovoracaceae bacterium | reverse complement strand
TCAATGGAGAGAACAATAGAATTATATATGGGAGAACATCTTGATATTCCCTATCAATTGTTTTTTAAAAATGAACCCATTATCGTCTTATACATAACTTCTCAAATTGAGTCGGATCTATGTCAGATATTGCAATTAAAAAATCCATTTGATTTAGGTTCAAGATTAGTATCAATGATAAAAAAAGAAAGTATTAAAATAAAAATCAATGAAGAAGAAAGCTCACTAACACTGATCTATAATGAGTATGTCCTATGCGGAAAGGTTTACCCATATAAGAACGGACCTTACATCTCAATGCTGCATAAAATTTAATTTATTTACTTTTTCTAACTCTTAAAATTTTTTCTTTTATGTTTTTTAAATAGAGTTAAGAGCTTCAACATATCCTGAAAACATTGCTCACCAGTGACTTTTGATCCATCTGGATTAACTAAATCACCGCCCCTAAATGAGGCCATCTTAATTGATGAGTAGCAGTGACGTTTTAATGATTTTTTTGTTGATTTCTCCATATTTCCCCCACCTATTATTAATAATACTTTTCGGCATTTTGAAAAAATAGTTGATCTTTTCTAATTGTGCGAAGACTTCTGAGGATGATCTAAGTTCAAGAAATTCTTCACTTGAAAAACTTATTTTCAATTTTGAAAAACAAATTTATAGGTATTTAACCTGGTCAGGGGGCCTATCAAAGAGAATGGATCCCTGGATGGGTACATGATTCTGATGCTTTAAAAAACAACAAAAAAGTTCATTCTTTGTCTTTTCAATTACTTTGGAGGTAATAAAATCCTCAGAAGTCAGCGCACAATTTAAATTTCCCCAAGGAGAGTGCCGAAATAACTTTTTGCATGAAGCAAAAACTTAATTATGGAAGAATTCACCTCTCCTACACTGACTTTGATGTTAACACTCCCTGCATCCCTTACCCCTTCATAAAAATCTGTCCTATAAAAATTAATCATAAGACTATTAGGCCTGAGTTATCTCCAAATGATTGTTTATCACTTTTAAAACTTAAGGCCAATGAAGTGATCTCCTTTAGAGACGCCTATCTTGAGTGGTACTTTAGTCACTCATGGGATTGTGACATAGGAGAAGGGAGATCCTTTTTAAGATGGCTTAAGCTTCATCACAGATCCATCAAGTGGACAGGAAGTGAGTTTAGGCTTCACGATTATTTTTTATCACCACTCTGTCCCAATCATGAGCAACAGGATGAGATGGCCAAGGGGTTATCCTTTGCCATCAAACCAGTATGGGTTGAAAAAAGATTTATAAAACTCTATTTAAGTGATGAAAGTGTACTCTCTCTTTTTTCATTACCTTTTGGAGAAGAGGAAGAATTTATGGAGTTGATAAAACAATACATAAAAATGCGTTTTAAGTGGGAAGGATGGGGAGCCCCCTCCCCGACTTTTCTTGATTGGGTAAGGGCCATGGCCAAAAGACCGTTATTCCACCCAGGAGATCTTGGTTTTCACCTCCAGGACATAACTACTTAACTTCCAAAATATGATTCATCTCCATGAGCTTACACTGACTGAGGGAGGACTTATCCTTAGTTGTACACTCAAACCTTAAGGACATGGTTTTAAGGTCTGAATCTTTGAGTTGTTTGTGAACAAGTTGACTTAAGTAAAGCCTAGATCCTGATTCTAATTTAATATTATTCTCATCCTCTGGAGTCAGTTTAAAAAAGTTAACTCTTTCAAGTTTAAGAGCAAAACTACTAAAAGAGATTATGATGAGAAGCACACACACCATCTTTCTCATGATTTCTCTTTTGAAATTACTGCCTGGAAGTTCTCGTGATGGGAATCTCTCTGGTTATAGTAGAGTCTGTATTACCTGAGGGAGTAAGCCTTCTCAGGAAATCTCCCACATCACCCAGTCCTTTTGGAACACAATTAAGATTCTTCAGATCTTTTTCATGCTTAAGACTTGGTGTCTTTGATGTTTCAAATAATTTTAAGGAGAAGCTCTCTGATTTTGGGTAAATATGAAGTTGTGGTCTATTTGGATCTTGTCTGAGCCCAGGATCTCCAGGACTTATTTCAAAAAAAGTCTTCTTATCAGCATCTATTCTCTCTTTGATCACAGTTTCTTGAAGAAGAATTTTGTCTTCAACATTTCGGACCGATAATTTTTTTAATTCAATCCCATGAACTTCCTCTTTCTCATTTTTTATGAGGTTAAGTGTGTACTTATTTCCCTCAGAGAAGCACTCTATGGCATGAAGTTTTGTCATGAAAAAAAATGTTAAGAATAGTCTTTTCATCAGTGTCACCTTTTTAGACCTCTTCGGTGGTTTTCATAGAAAAGTTGAAATAAATCACCCTAGTCTTCACGCAGAAACATGAGTTCTAAATAAGTGTAATCAATGTAATAGTGAGGGTTCTCAAAAAAGGACAAAGACGAGGATCATAAGATAAATCTTTTAAATTTTCTTATGTTCCTCGCCCGCTTGAAATGATCTGGTAATAATTAAGAAAGTCTCAAGACATTGTAAAAAACTTTAAGACTGATGATCCCTAAATCCCACCTTACTTAAAATCGCCTTGCCGTTTTCAGATTGAGCAAAAGCTTCCACCATGGCCCCTAATTGAGTGCCTCCTTTGGCACTAAAAAGATCCATGACTGTGCCAACCCCGGCAACTGGATTTCCGGTATTGGCGATGATTTTTATGTCCGCTGACTTTAAGGCACCTGCCTGCTCCATTCCAATTTTCTCACTTGCCTCTACCTGACGGATGGTGATGAGATACTCCTGGTATCCTTTGTTATCACCAATTTCCTGGGCAAGGGCAATTTGTGCCTGCACAGGAGCAAGCTCCATTAATTTTTTTGCCTCGGCCTCGGCAGCACCAGTGGCCGTGATCCCCTCTGCTGTCCTTTTTTGTTCCTCGAGGCGTCCCTCAGCAATGATGGTGATCTGCTGACGCTCTCCTTCCGCTTTTAACACAGCAGCCTCTTTTTGCTGAAGGGCCTGAACAAGAGTCACCTCTTTTGTGATCTCAGCTTGTTTAATTTGTGCCACTTTTATCACCGCCATTTCTTTTTCTTTAGTGGTTCTTTCTTGCTCAATAATTTCCTGTTTCGCCAACTGAGTCGCAATCCCCACAGTTTTTTCTTTTTCCGCCGTTCTTTTCCCCACTTGTTCCTGGGCAAGTTGGTTTTGCATATCCACTTCTCTTTGGGCCTCAATCTCAGCGGTTTGTGCCTTTTTACTGTTTTCCGCCACCACTAACCGAGACTCCATTTCAATCGCCGATTTCTTTTTCGCCATAATGTTGTGAATGACGTTTGACTCTTTGGCATCTCGGATATCCATGAGTTCAATATTTTTAACCGTGTTCACTCCCCAGTTAGAGAGCTGCTCACTCACCTCTTTGGTAAACTGCTCACCATAAACTGATCTTCCCTGCATAATGGACTCAATATCTGAAGTGGCCAAAATTGTCCTCACCGCTCCCTGAACAATCGCCCTTAATTGTTCCTTCAGTTCCTCAAAGGAGGCCACCCTCTGGGCCGCAAGGTTAGAATCCGTGATCCGAAAGAAGGACTTAATATCCACTACAAATGGAAGCCTTCCCTGGTCGTAGGCCTCATATTCATTAAGATCCAAATCAAACACCGAGACAGGAAGTGAGGTGACTGAAACACCTACCACCGGCATCCAGGTGGGCCAGAGGTAATAGGTATTTCCAAAGTCTGTGTCTTTTCCAAATGAGTGGGTGGATTTAGAGGACTGAATGATATGAACTTCGTTCGTAGGAACGACTCTTCTTAATGATAAAATCCAATAGACTGTCTTATAAACAATAATAAATCCAATGACTGAGAAACCCAAAATAATCAATAAGTAGGTATCCATTTAAACTCCGTTTTAAATAAATATTTTTTGATGATTAAAATTATCACTAGAAATTAGTTTATTACAAATGTTTTGAAGTTAATTCTTCACCACAAATCCCCACTGAAGTACGGCCCTTCCATTAACGAGTAGGCCCCTCGGAGGATTGGGAAAGGGAGCGGCTTTTTTAAAGGACTCCAAGGCCCCTTTATCCAACTCTTGCACTCCACTTCCAGAGAGAACATGAATTTTAATGATTTCTCCACGTTCATCCAAAGTGATCTGAAGAGAGGTTACGTACTCAGTTGAAAAGCTTAGACCCCTTCCTTTTCTAAAAAGTTCCTGGGCCTTATCTTGAATAGATGTTCCCCAGATGCCTTCCAGTTTTTGTCTAATGCGCTCATAAAAACCAAAGTACTTATACTCCTTGGTATTAAGATTTGTGACATCTCCAGAGGGAATGTCCTTCAAATAGTCACTGGTGGAACTTGTGCCTTGATCTTTTCTGACCTTTTGAAAGGGATCCTCCCTCACACCTAATCCAAGATGAGAGAAGGAGAGCTTTTTTTTCACTCCCCCGTTCTTTTGAAATTTCCCTAAGGCTTGTGCCTTTGTTTGTTTTTTGAAAGACCGATTCTTATCACTTAGATAAGAGTCGTCCATAATCTTTAATTGGTCAGATTCTTCTGAGCGAACGATTTGATTTTTAACTTTAAGATCCTCTTTGATAAAAACCTTCATAGTTTTAATTAATTCATTTTTTTTATGATGGGAGCCTGGGTCGTTAAGTCGGATCACCATGACGGAGAAGTGTAAAAAGATGATTGAAAATAAAACAAGAGGAAAAAGGAATTTATGCCTCAAAATCTCCTCCTTATGAATTCATGTTAATTCCCTCCCTGTGAATTGAATTATTTAGTTTTCTTAAGGTAAAAGTTCTCTTCCTTTCATTGACTCCTTTAGTGAAGTTTTTTACTTTTAAAAGATGAATCACTTAAAACTCCTCCAAACCACCACCCTGTCAAAAGGTTGGTCCTCTCTCAAAAAGATTACTTATGAACTCTTAAATGACGATGGCACCAAAGAAGTTCACACCAGAGAGGTTTATGACCGAGGGAATGGGGCCACTATCCTTCTCTACAACAGACAAAAGAACACGGTCATTTTAACCAAGCAGTTTCGCCTTCCCACTTATTTAAACGGTAATGCTACTGGCATGATGATTGAGGCCTGTGCGGGGATGCTTGACGAAGATAATCCAGAAAACACCATCCGTCGGGAAGTGGAAGAAGAAACAGGATACAGGATCTTCAAGATTGAAAAGGTTATGGAGGCGTATATGTCTCCGGGATCCGTAACAGAGATTTTGTATTTTTTTATGGCAGAATATACGGATGAGATGAAAATAAATTCCGGCGGGGGTCTTAAGATTGAGGGAGAACACATAGAAGTCCTGGAACTTGATTTTAGAAAAGCCCTAGAAAAAATTCATGTGGGAGAAATTAAAGATGGAAAAACCATCATGCTCCTTCAGTATGCTATGATTAAGAAACTAATTCCATAATCCTTAAAATTTTAAGGATTTAATTTAAAATTCATTAGATAAAAAATAAAAATGAGATATTGCCGGATGAACACAATTATCGAACAATAAAGCAATAATTAATTATAAGGAGAAAAAAATGAACTCATGGAAGAAATTGGGAACGGTGTCCCTTTTTGTTTTTTCCGCCCTTGCACAGGGGCAGGAAATAAATCTCAGCGGCTTTGCCAGTGCTCACGTTACTCAACAGCTCGGAGGAAACAGTACTCCTGAGTACTACTCTAACAACACCAACTACTACAACTTCACAAAGTTTGGTCTTAACGTGGGCTCAAAAATTGATGATCAGTGGAGCATACAATCACAACTTTTAGTTTCTGGGAAAAGAGTTGACGTGGGAGCAGAAACCCCTCAGTGGAATATGTATGCAAACTGGTTATTTGCCTCTTACAGACCTACGGATAATTTCAGGATGAGAATTGGCCGCCAGTTATTTCCAGCATGGCTTGTTTCTGAATACATTGATGTGGGCTATATGTACCCTTGGACAGAAACTCCTCATTCGGTTTATGAACTAAGCCCATTTAAATCCATTAATGGTCTTTCATTCGACCATACAATCCAGTTAAGTAATAAATCTAAATTAACTGTCCTTGTCTTTGGAGGTGAAGAGCAAATTCGAATTCCATTGGCCGGCGGAGGACACGAGGATAATAATTATGGAAGTGTCATTGGCTCAGAATTAACACTTCAATCATCTGGGCACAAATTTCGTCTCATGGGTGCAAATTATAAACTCGCAACAAATATTGACGATGGAGTTAACCCAACAGCAGACTTTAAGAATAACAGTGTAACCGTTGTAACTTCAGGTTATAAGTATGATCAAAATGATATTTTAGTTTATGCTGAGTACGGTATTCGTGAAGGAAACACGAGTGGAACACAAGTTTCAAGCCCCTATCTGCCTTATGATGGAATTAGCTCTAGGTCATTTAACAAACGTGCTAGAGCGGGTTATCTGACATTTGGTTACTGGTTTAATAAAGTACTTCCTCACCTCACACTTTCTCAAACCAACTGGCAAACGGGTTCAGTGGAAGGAACTCAGGACCTCTACTCCCTTGGCCTAAACTATAAAATAAATGATAATATTATTTTTAAAACTAACGTCGGCTATACAATCACAAATAATGGTCCTGCTCACATGGATGCTGAAGGTGATGCAACCACTTGGGTTGGTGGCGTTGACATGATTTTCTAAGGAAGGAATTTATGACAAAGTTTATTTTTATTATTGCTTTAATTAGTATTTCAACTTTTACATTAGCAGATTGCGAATATATTGATCAGGGGGGTAAATCCTCAAAACTTGACCCGTCAAATATTCCCTCTGGTGCAAGTGTTGAGGCCTCATCTGTGAATACACTTCCAGGTGATGTGAAGGCAAAGCTCTACGATGGTAGTATGACAAAATGTGTAACTTGCACAAAAAATTATATCAAATGCTCTAAGTAATCTTATTCCCCTCACTTATAATAATAGGTGGGGGGATCATCCAGTTTTTAAGAGACCCAACTTTTTTTGAACATAATCACGGACCAATTGAGATAAATAACGATCACTTCCCACAATATGAACAGCTCCCAAATCAACTGCTTCTCTTGGCATTCCATAAACAACGGATGACTCTTTATTTTGTGCCATCGTAAGACATTTTTTTGTATGCTTCATTTTTAAAAGTCCCTCCGCTCCATCCTTTCCCATCCCAGTTAAGAGAACGCCGATGGACCTTGCACGGGATCTAGCGATTGACTCAAAAAGGACATCCACACTGGCCCTGTGACCATTTCTAAGTGGTTCATTGTTAGGGGCAACATAATAGAGTCCTTTCTCCTCAACGACAGATAGATGATAATCTCCCCATGAAAGGTAGAGAGAATCTGGTAGAAGAAGAGTTTTTTTTCCAGTATCTCTTAGTTGAAGACCGGACACAGCTTCAAGACGTCTGGCAAATGATTCACAAAACCTTGAGTTAATGTGCTGTACAACAATTATGGGAGGACAAGGCTTCGGAAAGTTCTTTAAAAACTTTTCCAAAGTCTCAGGCCCACCAGTACTGGCACCAAGGACGATGATCTGAGGATTTGAAAAAGTTTTTATAACAGAATCATCCTGATGATGAATCTCCCTGAATTCACGGTGCTGATATCGATAGCAAGAATTACGCTCAAGAGTATATTTTGCCTTGAGGGTATCGAAACTCTCACTATGGCCCAAGACTAAAAGAGCGTTTTTACTTAGGTAGTTTTCAAATCTTTTTATAATTTCAAATGTTGTTTTACCGTCAAAATAGATAAGAACATTTCTACAGAAAATATAATCAATCGAATGATGGAATTTAGAACTCAGATCTTCTGTGAGAGATGCCTTAAAAAATTTGATTTTCCTTTTTATAGGGTCTTTAATACTGAAAAAGTCTTTGTGAATGTGAACAAAACGGTGATAGGCATCTGGGATAGTCTTTAATTCCTGGATGGGATAACGACCTAACTCTGCTTTCTGAAGGCTAAGATTATCAATGTCAGATGAAAATATTTCGTAACTAAATCTTGGATGGAGTTGAGAAATTTTTTCCAGGACAAAGGATAGTGAATAGGTTTCTTGACCAGTGCTACAAGCAGAAGACCAAAAAACAAATTTTACATGCCCTTCAGATGAATTAATTCTTTTTATGACATCTTCCTCGATGATCTGATAATGAGGATTTTCTCTGAACCAGTACGTGGTATGAATAGTCACGAGACCAACAAAGTAGTCAAACTCTTTATCATCTTCTGAAATAGATACAAGGTACTCAGTAAATGATTTAAGACCTAGCCCAGCTATTCTTCTCTCGACATTTGCAGCAAGAACATCCTTTTTAAAATTTCCAGTCTGACAAGTGCCAGTAACTCCTTCAATTATTTTATAAAGTGTATCTTCCTCTGAAGGGGATAGGTTAATCATTAGGCTGCCTTATCTTTGTTGTCTTTATGGCCTCCTCGTTTGTTGATGAACACCTTAATAGATTCCTCTAAGCTAAGCTCACTCTCACCCCTGTTGGAATGACCAGCAGTCTCATCAACCGATAGTTCACGAATTTTAGTTCCCTTGCCATTGATAAGCCTAAAAAGGTTTTCCGAAATATCTTTTAATTTTTTATTCTCATCGGATAACTTTTTTGCTGCACTTAAACTTTCTTGAGCTGTCGTGGAATTTTTTTGTGTGGCCACATCAATTTGATTCATTGCTGTAGATGTTTGTTGAACACCAAGCTCCTGCTGGGAGCAAGCGTCTGTTATTCCTCTTATTTGAGTCACTATCACGTCAATTTCATTAGAGATGTCTTTAAAGTTACTGACTGCCTGATTAGACACACTGGAGCTCTTATCAATTTTATCGTGGAGACCATGGAGAATTTCCTGAACCTGTTTTTGAGAGTCATGAAGCATTTGTTCGATATCCTTCGCTGCATTTCCAGAAACTTTGGCGAGATTTCCAACTTCCTCAGCAACAACAGCAAAACCTTTTCCATGTTGACCCGCTCTTGCGGCCTCGATAGAAGCGTTAAATGAAAGGAGTTGAGTTTTAAAAACAATATCGTTAATAATAGTTGTCTTCTTAGAAATTTCCATAATGATTTCAGAAATTCTCTCAAGCTGCTGACTTGCTTCCTGAATGGAGCGGAAAGAATACATCATTTCCTCCATAATATTTTCACCTTCTTTTGCTTTATTATTTACTTTTTGAACTGCATCCATAGAAGTTTTAGCAGAATTAACAGTTTGAGAAATCATACTTCCCATTTCCGCTAAAGCAGAAACGGATTCCTGAATACCTGTTGATTGCTCAACTGCAGCAGATGCTACTGAATCAGAAGTTTCAAATAAGACAGAAGATAAACTATGTGATGCCTCGGAGGACTCTGATAACTTCCTCGATTGCGTGATAAATGCTTTACCAATAAGTTTTGCAATACCGAATGCAATCAATAAGGAGAGTCCAAAAGCAACACAAATTCCATAAAGGAAATTCTTTTCATTCTCAAGAATATTTCCAAAGGCCTTCACTTTAGGGATCTGTACCATAACTCCCCACTTCATTTCATCAAAAAAATGTGACGAATCAAGTGGAGCGTATCCAACTAAAACCTCTTCGCCTAATTTTTTATCAAAAATAAAGTCAGATCCTTTTTTTCCTTTAAGAAGTTCTTCCACCGCTGGATTTTCAGAATGAAGAATAACTTTACCAAGTAATGTTTCATCATAGATAAATTTCTCTGACTTTGCTCCTTCTGGGTCATAATCAAAAATCAGCTTTCCAGCCCCATCAACTAAACTTAATTTAACAAGATAATTTTGTTCTTTAATAGACCTGTAAAAGTTAGCAAATAAATTTGCTATCCATTTGAAGTTTGCTCTTGCAGTAATAACTCCCAAAACCTCACCGTTTCCCCCCTTTATCGATGTTGAAAAACTAGTTCCGTACATTGGTCTATCAGCGGCACGGGAGGTAAGCTGATCAAAATGTGGTTGTTCAACAAAAGTTCCCTGAAAAATTTTTCCTTTTGTAAATTCTCCATTCATCACTTTTTTAAACCATGTTTCGTTGGCATAATTAGATTCAATTTTTTTGGTATCCAAATCAATCCCAAATGAGTCAACGGAACTAGATGCAATATAATCACCCTTAGCATCTACGACCATAATAAGATCATAGACTCCATAAAGTGTTACGAGTGCATTCAAGGTTTTGGTAATTTCTTCTTTAGAATCAAGTTTTGTTATTGACTTATTTGTAGCAAATGCCTGGACATCATAGTAGCGTTCGTAAAGAATGCTTGTCACATTTTGTCCCAGCATTAAGGCATCTGTTTGAAATTTATCCCTCACTTTTTCAACCAGTCCATCATTGGCCCATTTAAAATGAACGAATGAAATCATTGAAGCAATTAACAGGACTAAGAAGCAAAGAATCATTATCTTCTTAGTGAGTGAGAGATTTTTCATGCAACATTCTCCTGAGAATGAGTATTTTCATCAAAATTTGAAACAAAACTTTTAATTTCTATAACTGTGATTAGATTTTCCTGGTATTGAAAAAAACCTTTGAGATATGTCTTATCCATCTTCCTTTCCAATTTAAGGTCTTGTATCTCTGATTGAAGAAAAGGAACAACGTATTCAACTTTATCGATGATCGCTCCAATTGGTCCAACTTCCGTATCACAAATGAGCATACTTGGTTTCCCTGAAAACTCTTCAGTAATATCAAGTTTTTTTCTTAGATCCACCACTCCAATAATTAATCCTCGAAGGTTTATCATACCTGAAAAGCAGTGGGACATATTTGGAACGATTTTGGGTTTTGTGTATTCAATCACCTCAACAAAATCCAAAAGTCTAGAAGCATAGAGCTCATCTCCAATACGATAAACAAGGTATTTATCCTTTTCTTCATAAACTTCGCTCATGCGCTCGCCTCATTTTTTTTCATTAGAAAGTTAAAATATTTTTCAACTATGGCAGAAATATTCAAAATAAGACCTGGCTCACCTGAAGGAAGGATTGTTCCACCAGAAATAGCAAATGAACGATCAAAATAAGTGCTCAGTGTTCTTACGACACTTTGATGCTGACCAATGATTTTATCTACACCAATCGCCATTCGATTGCCATGAACTTTAGTCACGAGTATTGGGATGATTGAAGTTTCAAATTCTTTTTCTTCACAAAGAACTTCCCTTAAGTGAATAAAAGGAAGTACCTCCCCTCGGTGGACATAAACTGAATCATGTTTTTTAAGATCAATTAATCTTACATCTACCACTTCCTGGAGGACGTTAATAGGAAGAACATAATGTTCCTGAGCAACAGAAACAATTAATGAATCTACAATTGAGAGTGAAGTAGGTATCACGATCTTAAATTTAGTCCCTTTTCCTTCATCAGAAGCGATGAATATTTTTCCATTAATTTCTTCCAACGTTTTCATCACCACGTCCATACCAACTCCACGGCCTGAAACATTGGTGACTCTTTCTGCAGTAGAAAAGCCTGGAAGGAAGATAAGCCCAAATATTTCTTCCTTAGTTAATCCCTCAGTATTCTTTACAAGTCCTTTTTCTATCGCCTTTTCAAGAATTCTTTTCTGATTAAGTCCCTTGCCGTCATCCTTTATATGAATTTCTACACCATCACCCTCTTTTAATGAGGTGATCGTTATTTTGCCGACAAGTGATTTATTAGCATTTTTTCTCTCCTGATCGTTTTCAATCCCATGGTCAACTGAATTTCTCACAATATGAGTCAAAGGATCTATCAGTTTATCTAAAATCGTTTTATCAATTTCTACTTCACTACCATTAAGTTCAACCTCAATACTTTTTCCAAGATCACGGGAGAGATCCTTGATCGCTCTCTCTAGGCGCTGATAGATTCCCCCAACAGGAGTCATCCTAAGTCCGAAGGCAGTTGAATAAATTTCTTTCGTGATTTTCCTTCCTAAATTTAAAGATGAGATGACCAATGAGTCCTGATTTTTTCCCATCAAACTTTCCATGGAATTCTCAAGAATTGATTGCTGAATGGATAGTTCTCCAATGAGATTAAGAAGACCATCAATTTTTTTGGTAGAAACTCTTAAAACTTCATCCTTCAACACATTTTTTACAGATTGTACTTTTTGAGAAACTTCCTCACCTTTCTCATCCTCATGCTGTTCTACTGCTTGTTCATCAATAAAGACTTTTTCTTCATTAAAAAATTCTTTTAAAAAATCTTCATATGGATGAACATAACTTGTCTCCATCCTCAATACCATAAACCAATCAGACAAAATGAGATGGGCCCCAAGAAACATTTTAAGTTTTCTGGCATTAAATTCTGATTTATTGTCTTTTAACGAAACGATCACATCCTCAATGAAGTGAATAAACTCTCCCACCTCATTAAGACCCACGGCACGGGAGGAACCCTTGATATTATGAGCAATTCGAAATAAAGCATTAAGTTCTTGGGCACCAGGAGCTTTTTCCAGTAATAAACATAGCCTCTCCCATTCAGTGAGAAGATCTGTTGCCTCATCTAAAAAGCTTGTGACTAATTCGAGATCAAGTTCCGACATATAATCCTTATTAAAAGATAAGTACTTATCGAAAGTATGAAATAAATATTAACAGTGCTTAATGGCCGACAAAAAAATTTCCAAACTCAATACACTTAAAAAACAGAAATTAGAATAGTCCCAGACTCAAGTATTATCCATTTAATGATCATAAAAATTGAAAGAGTGCTGATGAAATTTTTTCGCAGATCTCATGAGGAAAAGAACGTGGGACGTTTTATAATCCACGAACGACTGAAACAAAGGACTGGTTTTCTTTTTTGAAGTTTAAAAAGGAAAAGTAACTAAAAATAAAGGAAATGCCAAAAGGGATGAGAAGGGCAATGAGTACATGATGAAATTCTAAAGAAATAGGAAGCTCTCTTTCAACAAAGATATCGGGCATGAGTTGTGGGCCCAAGTGTTGGAGGATTTTAAGTGTGACAAAACCAAATAGACTTCCTAAAAGAACGGTCATGCCTGAAAGAAGGAGTGTAAATTTAAAACACAGCCTCACTAGTTTTTTCTGCGACATACCGAGGATCCAAAAACTTAATAAATCCTTCCTGATCTTAGTGTAGAAAATTAAAAGCCCTGAGGTGATGGCAATGGCGACAAGAAAACTCATGCTGATAAAAAGAAAGAGCATCACTTTTGTCTCAAGATTAAGGGACCACACCAGGGCCTCATTCATCTCTTCCCAGCTAAGGATCCTTTTAGGCACAGGTGTTTTAACAGAAGAAATTTTTTGAAGCACCTCTGAAGAAACTTCTCCGAAAATCCTTATTTGATTGATGCCAGGCCTTCTTAGGAGGTTTTGAACCATGCCGATTCTTGCCCAGGCCTCAAAATCATCCACCTCTGTGAGCTCAGTGTAGAGATAATCTGAGACAACTTCAGAGACAAAACGGGGAATTTCCCCCATGAGAGCATCAGTCACTCCCGGAGCAATGACCTGGATGTCGTCGAAGAATTGGGCATTAAGTTTTGAAGAGAGCTCACTTCCAGTCACAAGCCCCTTGAAATCCTTCCCATATAAAAAATCTGGAATGTTATCATGGAGCTCAATCCCGTGAAGCTTGGCGGGGGCGACGTGATTTTTATTTTTAAGCATCACTTCTACTTCTAGTTCAGAATAGAAGGGAGCTTTCGCCTTAGTTAAGATGTCCTTAATCTCCTCAACTGGGGAATTGGTTATGTCCTCAAATAAAATTAAATAAGAACCATGAATGTTTTTTGAACGGGCCACAAGTCCAAGTTGAAGGCCCCCCATGATTCCTTGAATCACAAGAAGGCTAAATGAAGAAAGAAAAAGCCCCGTCATGGCCAGAAATAACAGCCTTTGACGGGTCTTTGCTTTAATCACATAGGAGAAGAAATAACGAAAAAAGGGCCAGACTCTCACAAATCGTAAAACTTCTTTTTATCGTTGATCATCATGGATAAAAAGGGTGCCAACTGGTAGCGATGGGGGCTTACTTCCCGGGAGAAATTATTTAACCTCTCGGCAATTTGCTCCAATCCTTCCTGATCTGCCCATCGGCAAAGTCCTCCCTTAAAGGGTGGAAAACCAATTCCATAAATCATTCCGATATCCACTGTTGAGGCCTTATCTACAATCTTGTCCGCAAAAATATAAGCTGTCTCATTGATCATGGGTAAGAAGAGGCGCATTTGGATTTCTAGCTCGTTTTTTTTGATACTCTGGCCAGGAAGAAGCTGTGAAACCTCTGGATTTTTTCCTGTGACCTTTCCCTTGTCATCATAAAGATAAAATCCTTTTCCATTTTTCTTACCAAGCATCTTTTTTTCGTAGAATTTTCCAGAAAGTGAACATGGTAAGGCCCTCTCACCAAGCCCTTCATGCATGATTTTTCCCACCTTCACACACACATCAAGACCAATTTCATCCATCAGTCGGCAGGGCCCCATAGGCATTCCAAAATTGAGGGCCGCTTCGTCGAGCTCCTCCACCGAGACTCCCTCTTCAAGTAAGTAAGCCGCTTCATTAAGGTAGGGGGCGAGGATGCGGTTCACTAAAAAACCCGGGCCATCTTTAACCACGATGGGAGTTTTTTTAACATCAAGAACCCACTTCACCAGAGTAGAGATCGTTTCTTTGGAGGCTTTTTCATGGGTGATGATTTCAACGAGAGGCATTTTATTAACCGGATTGAAAAAATGGAGTCCAGCAAAACGTGACGGGACCTCCAGGGCCTTACTCATTTCTTCAATTGATAAAGATGAGGTATTGGAAGTAAGGAGGCAATCAGGTCTTACATGGGTTTCAAGTTCAGAAAAAACTTTCTTTTTTACTTCCATATTTTCTACAACGGCCTCAACCACCAAATCTGTGGCCTTAAAACCTTCAAAATGGAGTGTAGGTTCAATGGAGCGCATCTTGCGGTTAAATTCATCTTCGGTCATTTTTCTTTTCTTAAGGGCACCAGAGAAGTTTTGAGAGGCCTGCTTAAGGCCCAGTTCCAGGGCCTCAGGAGTAAGGTCTT
>CANHIY010000067.1 GCA_947461175.1 Bacteriovoracaceae bacterium | reverse complement strand
TGCAGGCGGTTTTCCTGAGGAGTCCATTTTTGAAGATACCATGTTTTGTCGGAGGCTTCTTGCCTTTGGTTTTCCTTCTCGTCTTCCAGCTATAGCAATGACCTCAGCATTGAGATTTGAAAAAAACGGAATATGGAGGCAAATTTACCTCAATCAACTTTGTAAAATTAAATTTTACTTAGGTCTTAGTCTAGACGACATAGAAAAATCTTATGAGATGAACTTAGACCTAAACCGCTCTCATAGAAAAGATCATAAGAGTTAGAAGGTCTATCTCCTTCCAAGTATTAAAATATGAGTTGTCCTAGTCAACGACTCCTTTCGATCTTAGGTGGTTCTGCATCTGGACCCCATGAACCAGCGAAATACCTGCCGCCATCGCCGCAGAAATGTGAACGGCCTCCATCATCTGCTGTGGATCTGAACCTCTTTCAAGACAAGTGGTTGTGTAGGCGTCAATGCAGTAAGGACACTTTAAAGCATGGGCAACAGCAAGAGCAATAAGTGCTTTCTCTCTTGAAGTTAAAGCACTGTCACCTGCTGTAACAGCAGTGTAATAAGAAAAAAATTTTTCTGCCAACTCCGGAGCCAGGTCACTAATTTGTGGGAACTTTTGTAGGTCAGATTGATCGTAATAAGACATTTTTGTACTCCATTTAAGTCAGTGTTCCACCACAGCTTGAGCCCGCACCCGCAGTGCACCCAAAACAGTGGTCTCCCCAAATAATATCTCTTTTGGAAAAAATATCGTAGTCAAAATTTTCCAGAGTTAAAGGGTTTTGTGTATTATTACATTGAAGATTAAGCATCTGATTAAAGTCACAATCATAAATTTTACCATCCCAAGAAACTGATACTGTATTTCTACACATCACAGATTTAGCAGCGATGGGATTAAATGATGATCTCAGCTTGTCCATATACAAATCATATTGGCCATTTCGCTGAAGGTCTTCTTTAAAACGCTTGATAGGCATATTTGTAATTGTATAAAGACTATTGAACTCTATGTTAAATTTAGTTCTTAGTTCAATTTTGTATTCTTCTTCCAGAGATTTTTGCGAAGGTGGAAGATATGCACCCACAGGATTAAAAACAAGATTTAGCAAAAGATTAGATTCTTTTTTCCCGTAACCACGCTTATTAAGCTCCTGAAGTCCCATTATAGACTTCTTGAAAACACCAGCGCCACGTTGACGATCTGTAAGGTATTCACGGTAATAAGGAAGAGAGCTTACAACTTCTACTTTCTTTTCCATGAAAAAATCATGTATCCAAAACATGCTCTCTTTTGTGATGGGATGAGGATCGAAGCTTACAGTAAGATTGTGACGAACCATAACATGTTTTTTTAGTTCTGTGGCCTTGGTGACAATCTCTCTAAATTGTGGGTGTAGTTCAGGTGCGCCGCCGGTTAAGTCAAGAATTTTAAACCGTGGATCTTCAAGAATTTTCAAAACTTTATTTACGAAATCTTGATCCATGCTTTCTCTCCTGTTTGGAGATGAGTCCACATGGCAGTGTCTGCATGCTTGGTTGCAAGTTTTGGTCAGATTAACCTGGAGAGTTTCAATTGATGAAGGTTGAATATCCAGGTGGTATTTCTGAAGCACCTCTTGAAAAGACATTACATATCATCCTTAAAAAAACTAAATCGATTATTCATTTTGAATTTACTTCCTAGCTCAAGATCAAACCTGTCTGGGGCAAAATTTCCCATGCCATTATAGGGCGTAAAAGTTAATTCACCAAACACAGGTCTATTCTGATAGTGATACATATCAACTCTCACAAAGTTGAAAGGAGCCGCTAGCTTTCTAACTGGTTCCAAAAACATTCTGAGGTCAACTTCTAATTGATGATCCTTTTTATTGGGAACTCCATTTAGGGTGTAAGGCAGTAAATTACCTTCAATATCGTAAAGATTTTTTTTGTAGTCAGAATATCTGGAGTAAATAGCACTTAGAAAAACAGGTTCTCCATTGAAGCAGTAGAATTTATAGTCAGCGGGGGATTCGCCATTTTGTAACATCAATTCTTCTGCGATCAATCTTTTCTTGAGAAATCTGTAGGCTTTTTCCCGTCCGTGCAAATAGAAATTTCTATTCAACCACTTTTGAGCATGTTTGTTAATATCTTTAAAAGATATTTGAGATTTATCTTTTACCAGATAGTTCATGGCGGATCCATGAGTTCCTTTGAGTATAAATCTGTCAGGGAGTGATTTAAAAATATTGTCATCAAATTTTTCATAAACGCCGATGAGGGGGACTAAATGCTCCTCACCAATGGTTTTCGCCACAAAGTTTCTTGCTTCAAATTTATCAACAAAAGGTGCAAGCCTGTAGCACTCGTCGGAAATTTTAAGTGCATTTAGCTTTTCGTTGTAAGTTGTTGGTTTTTCCAGACTAGGTAGGATTCCAAATTTATTTTTATATCTTTTTTCAGTGTATGCTCTGTCACTTACGAGCAAGTTTTTAACGTACTGAAGACCGTTTTTAATTTTATATCTATACATTTTTATTCCCTTTTTCGAAGTTCATTTTAAGCTTTGAGATCATGACGTTAATCTTACGCTTAAAAGAAGTGTTTTAGTCGGTTTTTGCTAATCCTGTAAGTAAAGAATTTTTACTTGATGATTATTTTTGGTTTGAGGATAATAAATTATTAATAAAATTTAAACTTTTTGAGGAAAAAATGAAACTGTTTAAAAACATTCTAGCTCTAGGTTTATCTGGTCTTTTCAGTTTTTCTCTTCTTGCAGACAATTCCCTGAGAATCGATTCGGGTATCTACACCGCTACTGACGTTCCTGCATCTCCAGAAGGTAATGGTGGTAAACCTATTCCCAGCAGTGCGACCATTTCTCACAGGTATGTACGTCTCGGATACGGCACAACGCTGCCCCACGAGATAGGATTATCCACCTATGGTGAATACCTGGAAGTTCAACAAAATAATTTTGACCAAGAAACTTCAAAGGACGGGGACGCTCAGAAGGGTCTTGCTGAAGTGGGTGTTCAGCTCTCTAGAGAGATGTACAGTTATTCAGATTGGTATAATCTGGGTCTGGGTTTAGGAGTATCTGCCCCAGGGTATGGATACAATGCAAATGCCTTCAATGCTCCAGGGCAAGGTTTCACGGCATATATCTTCTCTTTAGAAAACAATTTCACCATTGGAGATTGGGGTCTAGGGGCGAATCTCATTTATAAGGAGCGTCCGGGTAGTAATGGGAATATTGAGGCTCCAGAACAACTTATTTATGATATATCAGCTTCTTACTTCTATGAAAGCCACTTCCTTTCTCTTTCCAGAGTTAGCCTTCGTGCCCAGAGTGGAGTGGATCTCTCTGGTCAATATTTTACAAAGTTTCCGGTTGTAAAAGAGGAATCTGATACCTTGATTCTAACTTATGGATATCTGTTTTCTGATGGGAACCAAATAGATCTTAATTTCTCGATGAAAGATGCAGTAAAGAATACCGATGGTGGACAAGGTTTTAACCTAGGTTATTCTTATAACTTCTAAATTTCTCTTCTCGAAAATTTTCTGAGGCCTTTCTCCTTGATTGGAGAGGGGTCTCTTAGAAAAAATAATTAGTGGTAATTTTGTTCATTGATGAGTCTGACATAGTCATGTCCAAGATAAAGGCATGCTGTAATACAGTCTCCGCCAATTGCCTTTATTTTATGTGGATGTCCTGAATAGTCACAGATTCTGAGTATGTCACCCTTGATCTTTGTTTCTGCATTTACTAATTGGTATTCGCTTTTGTTATTCTTCACATAAAGGCTCTCTTGAAAAGAACCAGAAATAATTTCATCAATTATGAATTCAGGATGGGTATGGAGGAGAGTTGTTTTGTTCTCTAGGAAATGCATTTTTTCAAATCTTAAATATCCATGAGAAGTATTCAGAGTCATGTAAATCTCTTTGGAGTGGGTCTCACTTCCGTCAATACTTAGCTTTTTTGATAATGAGTCCATCCCAACAAACTCTTTAATTAGTTTGTGAATTTTTTCCAAACTAGAGAGTATTTCATTGGGTGATTTTTTTGAATCGAGCTCCTTCACGAGATCTAAAAGTTCAAAATTATCTAGAAAGTTGAATTCACTTTCTCGAGAAATTATTCTTCTAATGAAGTTCATTACCAACCATCAAGATGTTTTTTAAGTAATACTCAAGATCTGATTCATCCAGGTCCGGTCTTGTTATCGCCATTCTAAAAAATGTACCTTCGTTGTTTTTTGAGTAATTTAACATAGCAACCCCATCTCTAATGAGTTGATTCCTTATTGTTTCTTCCAGTCGTTGATGGGAATTATATCTGAAGCAAACATTAATGGATGTGGGTTCATGAAGCAGTATTAACTTCTTTTCTTTTTTTACTAAGTCAGCAAATTGAGATGCAGTTTGAAATAATTTGTTTACTCGTTCCTCAAATCCTGATTTTCCTAAGGCCAGCCAGGTAACCCAGAGCTTGAGGATATCATTTTTTCTTCCACACTGAATTGATTTAGGTCCAAGATCAAGACTTTGCTCGTCGTCTTCATGAAATAAGTATGAATCGTTTCCACTACTCAGAGTGCCTCTTAAAAGTCCGCGGTTCTTCAGGAATAAAAATGCACATGGAAGATTTATTCCAAGCATCTTATGAAAATCCCAGGAAAAAGAGTCTGCTAGATGAATTCCTTCTAGGAGTGATTTGTATTTCTCACTCAGCAAAACACTTCCTCCGTAGGCACCGTCAACATGGAGCCACATATCATTTTCTAAGCATACTGTTGATACATCTGGAAGATGATCATACGATCCCTCTACCGTTGTTCCGGCAGTTGAAACCAGACAGAACGGTTTGATTCCCTGATTTTTAAGCCTAAAAATTTGATACTTTAAATCATCAACTTTCAGTGACCCATCAGGGTTAGTATCTATTTCAATTAAATTATCTTGTCCTAGCCCTAGGACGTTAACTGCCCTTTTTATTGAGTAGTGTGCATTCTTTGCGGCGAGAATCACCGGATGGTGACTTAATTTAAAGAGCCCCTGATTTTTTACAACCTGTAATTTAACATTTCTTGCCACCATAAGGGCCTGAAGATTGGAGGCACTACCACCACTTGTCATGATCCCATCGGTTGGGATCCCCCAAATTAATTCAGAGAGGTAGGAAATCATCTTGTTTTCAAGAAGAGTGGCCACAGGCGCAACCTCGTAGGTGTACATGGAAGTGTTCGTACACGCAGATAAAATTTCTCCCAAGATACTAAAGGGCTCGGTTTTGGACCAAAGTTGATTAGCAAAGTTTTTGCTGTTGGTGTTTACGGAAAACTTTAAATAATCATCTACAAAGGCTTCCAAATCAGAAAGTGTTGCTGGTGTCTGATTCAATCTAAGATTCATTAATTTAGAAAGTTCATCTGGTGAAATTTGAGGATTAAGTTCCCGGGAGTCGGAACAAGTATAGAAATTGATAATTTTATCTGCAAATTCAGGCAACATATTTATGTCCTATCAGTTGAGTAAATCAATTTTTAAATGCCAACATAACTATGAGATCATTTCTTCCATAAAAAGTTAAGGAAATTACGCCTCTCGAGGAATTAGAAATCAACAACTAAGAATTACTTTTATAAGTGACAAACCATACAAAGATATGGCGATGAATGAATGTTTTATTATTCTAAAAAATTCATCTGATTTAGATCTATTGAACATGGATGATAAACTTCTAAATAAGCTAAGACCTATGCGACCTAGAATTCAATATCCCTGCAAGATTAAATTTATTACTCATCAAGAAAGAAATTTAATCAAACCGCTCAGGGGGATATAGAGGCACCAACCCTTAATGATGCTAGTTATTGAGAGAATCAGTAGACATTTCTAAAAGTTTTAAGAATCTGGCACGCAGACACTAAATTTAAAGTATCAAAATCCCGATAGGACCTATGTGAGGGTTCTATGGATCTTGAGTTTAAAAACGAGTCCTTCTTCAAAGAAAACAGGTTATTTTATTACCTCTTGGGTGCTATCGCCCTTTTGCATGCTCTATTTATGCTAAAGCATGTTCAACGGGAATCGACGAAAATTTCTCTGACAGATTTAAAACCAATAAATGTTAAATTAGTCGCTGATTCTATTCAGGACCAAAAGACCAAAAGACAAATTGTTCAATCAGAGGATTCTGATTTAAAGAAAAAAGAAAAAGATGCTTTTCTAAGCGATAAGGACCGAAGTTTTGACCGGGAGACTGTTGCAAGAAATGTTGATATCTTTCAAAAATCTGCCCTCGGTAACTCTAATGTCACCCAAGTGGCACAGAGACCTTCAGCTTCAACCAAGAAAAAATCAGTGGATTTAAAAAATCTTAAACTTTCAGATATTGGTGTCGTGAATGATCATTTTGCTCCAAAAGAAATGAACCGCTCTCCCGCTAGTCAGTCTCAAAAAGGGATAAAAAATGGAGATCCTCTTTCACAAGGGCTTTCTGCCACCAATGACTATGTGGAAGAAGTTAAGTTAGGTGACTTTACCCATCTAAACACGGTGGAATATAAGTATTACGGCTTTTTTCATCGTATCCGCCAGAAGCTTGAGCAGTTTTGGGGAAAAACCTTAAGAGAAAAATCTGAGGCGATGTTTAGATCAGGAAGAAGAATTGCCTCTCAGGATTATGTGACTTCATTGCAAGTGACTCTTAACGAGAAGGGTGAAATTGTCTCTGTGAGAGTTTTAGGAGCATCAGGTGTAAAGGAACTTGATGATGCTGCCGTGGAATCATTTAATGAGGCCGGACCTTTTCCTAATCCACCGAAAGGTTTACTTGTTAATGGTAAGGCCACAATTGAGTGGGGATTCGTTGTTAAGTCTTAATTTTAATGAGTGGATCTAAGAATGCTCTTAAGACGGTCTATGCCTTCCATAACCACATAATCAGACCAAATTGAGTCAAGTTCTCTAATGGTTTCAACGAACTGTAGAGCAGCTTGATCTCGAGAAATTTTTTGATTTTCTGCGTGTTGAGAAATGCACTTATTTAAAATTTCTATTACAGGAGAATTGCAAACTTGATGAAGTCTTTCTTCAAAAGATTGGTTAACTTTTTTTTCTTTGCTTTTAATAATTGCAGTATTGAGGAGCTGAATAGATTCCATTTAAAATGCCCTTAACAAAAAACTCTAAAAAAATTAATTGAAATGTTACTTTGGAAATGCAGTATCTATAAATGAGTCCACTTCGTAAAGCGTGTTTTGATGTTGAAAAATTATTAAAACAATTTTTTTCTTCAGAAGAGGATAATTTTGAGATTATATAAATAAAAAATAAAAAAACGGTCACACATAGAGATGTATGACCGTAAAAAAATTAATGAGAGGTATTGCAGAACTCTGTATATTGCTCTGCTGTCAATAAATTATTTGTTTCAGACGCATCTTTAACCTTGACTTTAATTAACCAAGCTTCATAAGCCTCGCTGTTAATTTTTTCAGGAGAAGCCTCTAGCTGAGAGTTTTTTTCAACGACTTCGCCAGTTACTGGAGAGTAAAGGTCACTGACAGACTTGATGGATTCAACTACGCCAAAGGTTGAGCCTGCATTTAAGTGAGTTCCTTTTTCTGGCACTTCAAGAAAGACAATGTCACCAAGGGCAGACTGAGCAAAATCAGTGATACCCACGGTAACAATATCACCCTCGACAAGCGCCCATTCATGATCTTTTGTGTACTTTAAATTCATTGGGATGTTGGTAGCCATTACTTATGCCCTCCGGTTACAAATGGTTTTTTAGTTAGTTGTGCTGAATAAAGTTTTTGTCTGATATCAACTTGAAATATTTCATCCTCAGGATATTGATCAATTTTGATCCGGGCAAGAGCAACGCCTTTGTTGAGAACAACAGACATAGTCCCGCTTGCGATGGTCCCGATCAATTCATTTTTTGAGTTCAAAACGCTATATCCATCGCGAGGAATGCCTTTCTCGAGGACTAACTTAATGGTTTTAAAAGCAGAGGCTTTAGAGAGGAGTGCTTGTTTGCCGACAAAGTTAGGTTTAAGTGTTTTAACGGTCCAACCAAGTCCTGCATCATAGGGGTTTAGTTCATCATTAAGTTCATGCCCGTACAACGGGTAACAGACTTCAAGTCGTAGTACGTCCCGTGCCGCTAAACCACAAGGCGTAACATTCGAGGCCATGAACTTTTCCCAAAGGGATTTAATGGTAGAGTGATTGGCAAAAATTTCAAAACCATCTTCTCCGGTATAACCAGTCCTGGCCACAATAACAGGTGACTGAAAATAGGCAGTCTCAAAAACGGAGTAGTACTCCATATCTGGTAGTTCGTTGAGGAATTTTTTGAGGATCTCGTAAGCTTTTGGGCCCTGAAGGGCAAGAAGTGAGTAAGAGTCTGAAGCATTAGTTAAGGTGCAGCTAAAATTTGAAAGTTTTGATTTCATCCAGTTGAAATCTTTTTCAATATTTGAGGCATTAACGCAAATGAGTATCCGATTCTTTTGAAGTTTATAGACGATGAGGTCGTCAATCACTGTTCCGTTATCCCGGCAAAGGGGGGAGTAAATGGCCTTGCCCATCGGAGCGTTTAAAATATCATTGGTGACGAGGTAATCAACAAAGGCTTCAGCCTCTGCACCTTCAACAAAAAATTCACCCATGTGGCTCACATCAAAAACGCCAACATTTTGTCTAACCGCGAGAACTTCCTCCTTCACAGAGGTGTATTGAACTGGCATATCCCAGCCTGCAAAAGGAACAATTTTAGCTCCCAATTTAACGTGCTCATCAAAGAGGTGAGTTTTGTTTGTCATGTATTTCCTTTAATATGTTTTTCGGTTGCAGATATAAGATTTTCAATGAGGCTTACGACGGTCATGGGGCCAACACCACCTGGAACTGGAGTGATACCACTAACGACTTCTTTTACATCCTCAAAGTTTACATCACCAGTTAATTTTCCATGTAAGGTGTTCATTCCTACATCAATGACAATGGTTTTCTTACTTGGATCAAAAAAAGTTCTGTCAAAATAGTGTGCTTTTCCAATAGCAGCAATAACGATATCTGCTCCTTTGGTAAAGTCTTTTAGATTCTTAGTCTGAGAGTGGGTTAATGTAATGGTGGCATCGAAATTTGAGAGAAGCATGGAAAGAGGTTTGCCCACAATCAGGCTTCTTCCAGAGATGACAATATTTTTTCCTTCAATCTCAATGTCATAAAATTTTAAAAGATTAACAATTCCCTTGGGTGTACAGGGAAGAAGTTCACTAAGATCTTTTGTTCCCGAGTATAATTTCTGAGTGTTTAAACCATGAAATCCATCAATATCTTTTGATGGTTCTATGAGGTTCGCGAGATTCAATGTTTTTAGCTGAGAAGATACCGGGAGCTGGATAATAATTCCGTGAATGTCCGGATCAGAATTGAGAACTTGAATCCGGGATAAAAAAAGTTCTGCACTTATATCCTGAGGAAGGTGCTCGAGGTGAAATTTAGCACCAACTTCTTCGCACATGCGTTTTTTATTTTTGATGTAACTTAAGCTCGCGGGATTGTCCCCGACTAAAACCACACACATTGATGGTGTGACCCCTCTTCTTTTGAGGTCATTACATTTATTGATCAATTCTTTTTTAATTTTATCCACCACCGGAGCAGCGGAAAGGATTTTTGCTGTCATAAATATGGAATAACTATAAATCCTAGAAATTAAAAAGTCCTTTCTTATTTGGCTCAAGAGCTGTATCAGTTATAAAATGAAAGGTTTATTTTATGTCGGTCTAGGAATGCAGTTATTCGGTCTCACGGCGGTGGGACTTTGCTTCATTTCCGGCATTCGAATGGGAGATTACGGCAGACTTGAACTTCTTCAGCTTGTGGTAGGTTCTTTTGTTTTCTACATAGGTCATTATCTTAAAGGTCGTTCATCAAACTAGACTTGACCTGATGTTCATGTGTACAATTTCCGTAAGTCTTAAATGAGGAAATATCATTGATCGTTCTTGCTATCGACCCGGGATCTGTAACTGCTGGCTATGCTCTTTTGCAAAAAGAGGGACGAAAAATCCATTATCTTGAGTCCGGGATCTTAAAATTCAATCCTCAAGAGGAATTTCTGCATAGAGTAAAAGATATTTTTGAACAAACTCTCAACTTAGTGGAAAAACATTGTCCGGACGAAGTGGCCTTAGAGTCTTTGATTTTTGTTAAAAGTCCTACCGCTCTCATGAAACTTGCCCAGGCCCGTGGTGCTATGCTGGCAGCCCTTTCTCAAAACCACCACCAAAAAATCTTTGAGTACTCACCTAACCTGGTTAAACAAACCGTCACAGGCCATGGGCATGCGGATAAGGAAGGCATTCAAAAATTTCTAAAACAACTTTTAGGTATTTCAGAATTTAAAACCCACGACGAGTCAGATGCAGTGGCCATAGCTCTTTGTCATTTACTCAATAGAGGAGTCATTGTTTCTCCTCTGGAGAAGCCAAAGAAGAAAAAAAATATGGGAAATGCTCTAGCGTCATCTCTGGCCCATAAAATTAAGGAAACCACTTTATGATTGGATACATCTCTGGAACTATTATTTATTCTGATTCTCAAAAATCCCTCATCTTAACCAATTCAGGTGTTGGTTATGAAATCCATCACTCAACGCCCATGGTTCCGAACAAAAATGTCTCTTTTTTTATTTCTCACATCATCCGGGAACAATCACAAGACCTCTATGGATTTGAGAGTGTAGAGGATAAGAAGTTCTTTGAAATGCTCTTAGATGTAAATGGGATTGGCCCGAAATCAGCTTTCGCCTTAATTTCCCACGTGGGAGTTCAGCAGATTATTTCTGCCATCACACTGGAAAATGTAGATATCCTCAAATCTGCTCCTGGAGTAGGGAAAAAGTCAGCCGAACAGATCATCCTTTCACTCAAGGATAAGGTTTCAAAATTAGAAATTGGACTTCATGTAAAAGAAAATCCAGTAAAACCTGGAGTCACTTTGAGTAGTGAACACAAAATGGACCCACTTGTGGTGAGAGAGGCCTTGGCCGCTTGCCAGGGACTTGGATTCAGAGACCAGGATGTGTTGCCACTCATTCAGAGGCACTTGCAAGATGGAATCCAAAAGAGACCTGAGGAGTTGGTTAAAATGATTCTTAAAGAGTTAAGGTAAAATATGTCTGAGAGAATTTTTGATGCTGAAAATAACAATAGGGATAAAGAGCAGGAGGCACAGCTTAGGCCACAGAATTTTTCTGAATTTATTGGCCAGTCCAGAGTGGTTGAGAATGTGGATCTTATGGTCCGTTCTGCAATAGTAAGAAAAACCGCCATGGACCATGTCCTCCTCTCTGGTCCTCCGGGACTAGGGAAAACGTCACTTGCCATGTTAATTGCCAGGGGACTAGGGAGTGAGCTCCACGTAGTTTCTGGTCCCGCCATTGAGAAAAAGGGGGACCTCGCTGCAGTCTTAACTAATCTTAAACCAAGGGATGTGCTTTTTATTGATGAGATCCATCGTATGCACATTACCGTAGAAGAAATCCTTTATTCGGCCATGGAAGATTACCGGTTGGATATTCTCATTGGTCAAGGAGCCTCCGCACGGACCATGCAGATTGATCTTTCTCAGTTTACTCTCATTGGTGCTACCACCCGATCTGGTCTTCTCTCGAATCCCTTAAGAGACCGTTTTACGGCCCACTTAAATTTTGATTACTACGACCCAGAGATGCTTTCTGTGATTATCTTCAACAACTCTAAAAAAATGGGCATAAAACTCTCGGAAGAAGCAAAACTTCAAATTGCCAGACGCTCTAGGGGCACACCACGAATTGCTAATAGGATTCTTCGGAGAGTGAGGGACTTTGCTCTGGTGAACAACAGCCCTGTGGTGGGAACCAAAGAGGTGAGTGCGGCCTTGAGTCTTCTTGATATTGATGATCTGGGCCTTGATTCCATGGATAGAAAAATTTTAACAGTGATGAAAAATTACTATCAAGGTGGGCCAGTAGGAATTGATGCCTTGTCAGCTACCCTGGGTGAAGATAAGCAAACTATTGAAGAGGTTTATGAACCTTATCTTTTGAAGCAGGGGCTTATTTTAAGAACACCAAGGGGACGATTACTTTCTGAGGATGCCAAGAATCACATTTCTTAGTTCTTGACTATGCTTGTCAATCGTGCTACGTACAGCATAATTTTCTCTCGTACAAAATAATAAAATTCGTTTATAATTGAACGAGTAGGTATGACTTTTTATAGGGTTAGGCATGATTTACCAACGAACCATTGCGAAAGAAGTTAAAGTTACTGGAATTGGCCTTCACTCTGGCAAAAAAGTCACGATGAAGCTTATCCCACAAGATTCTGATTTTGGTATTCAGTTTGTCCGTACCGACCTCTCTAATTCAAAGCTCATGAAGGCCAATGCCCTTACCGTAGGAACCACTGAAAATGCTACCACCTTGGGTTCTGGTTTAGAGGCCATCCACACAGTGGAGCACCTCCTTGGGACACTTTATGGTCTTGGGATTAATAACTGCTTAATTGAAATTGACGGTCCAGAAGTTCCGATCATGGATGGTTCTGGGGCCTCTTTTGTTTTTTTACTTAAAGAAACCGGGATCAAAAATCTTAATAAATCAAAAAAGTTCCTAGTTATTTTAGATACAGTTCGGGTTGAAAAAGATGGGAAGTGGGCCCAGTTTGAGCCTGCTCAAAATCTGGTGATTGATTCCACCATCGTTTTTGCTCACCCTGCTATCAAGACTCAAAGATTTGGTTTTGAATTTTCCTGCGAAAACTTCATCAACGATATCGCTCGTGCGAGAACTTTCGGGTTCGCCAGAGATGTGGATATGCTCAAGAGAAAAGGCCTCATTAAAGGTGGGTCTTTGGATAATGCTGTTGTTCTTGATGAGTACAAGGTCATGAACCCAGAGGGGCTTCGCTTTAATAATGAATTTGTCCGGCACAAAATTCTAGATACTATCGGAGATGTGAGTCTTTTGGGTTATGAGATTGCTGGTAAAATTACCACCTACAAATCCGGTCACAACCTTCACAACTTACTTTGCCGAAAGCTTCTTGAGACACCTTCTGCCTTTGAAATTGTTTCGGCCTCAGTTCTTAAAGCAGAGGTTCGTGAGGCCCATAAACTGCCCCAGTTTATTACGGTATCGCACTAAGGTTTTTCTCAAACACATAAAAAATAAGATCCATTTTAGGAAGACCAAATCTCGGATCATGGGCCGGGAACGGTTCGGTTTCTCCGGTCCATTGATAGCCTCGCCTCTCATAGTAGCCTATGAGTTCGCGCCGTTGGTGAATCACCGTCATCCTGATTTTGGTGTAGCCCCAAAAAGAAGCACACTCCTCAATCCTAGATAAAAGTTTTTTTCCAATCCCCTTATTCTGGAGAGTGGGTTTTACCGTGAGCATGCCAAAATAAAGAAACCCTTTCTCTTTTTTTAAATGCACTAGCCCCACAATCTCAAAACCCTCCACCGCCATTTCGATGAGGGAGTTTTCATCATGGATGATTTCTAAGATTTTATCCCGGTCCGTTCTCTGACCACCCAAGAGGTCTGCCTCCGTGGTCCAGCCCACTTTAGAAGATTCACCCCTATAGGCCGAATTTACCAGGGAAGTTATTTGATCAGCATCCGAAGTTATTGCAGTTCTAAAAATCATACAAATTTAAATTTCTTAATAATATCTGCCGCAATAGGATTTTCTATTCTTCTCTTTGCGGTGACAACCCAAATTTCATCCTGAACCTCAGGAAGTTCTTTCAAAATAAAAAGCTGATTGGCTTGAACATAATGACCAATGGCCTCTTTCATAATTGGAATAATCCCATTTCCTGAAATCGCCATATTTTTTTGAACAATAGTGTCTTGAGATTCTCCAACAAGATGAAAATCCACGTTCTCATTTTTAAACAGAAACTCAATTTTATGCCTTAAGATAGATTGCCCCGTGGGTAAAATAAAGGGCTGATTCTTAAAAGAACTTAGAGGCTTATTTTTTAAAGGAAGAAACTTTTTTGCACCTGCAAGAACAATATTGGTTTTTAAAATCCTGTTTGAGAAAAGGAGGGACTTATCATTGATGATAGGAAGTGTATTTAAAAGTGCGATATCAAAGCGGTGTGAAACCACTCCAAGGGTCATCTCTTCTAGGCTGCCATTGTAGACGGAGATCATGGCCGGAAAATGGTTATAGATGTAGCTTGTTAAACTGGAGATAAGATTTTTAGGAATGGTGTCCTGCACTCCAATTTGTATTTTAATGTCACCATAAACCTGGTCATTGAGGGTGGTCATGAGTTCAGTACCGAGATTAAAAATTTCTTTGGCATAGGCATAAACCAATTGACCCGTGTCCGTGAGGATGAGTTTCTTCTTATCTCTAATGAATAGCTTTTTCTGTAACTTATCCTCGAGAAGTTTAAGTTGCATACTGATGGCCGGCGCACCAACTCTCAGGTACTCGGCGGCTTTGATGATACTGTTCTGTTCAACAATAGTTTTAAAATACAGCAGGTGATTGTAATTTAGATCAAAATGCATAGCACCCCTTTCATTCAGAAATAATGAACTAAAAATTCATTTTATATTAGTTTAATTGAATCATTTTTCAAACTAAACTTACCCTCAGAAACTTAAACTTCTCTTAGAAAATAGTGGTGATGTTTATGAATTGGATTAAGACTAAGCTGACTCTACCTTTTTTTATGATCCTACTTATTTTTTCCATCTACTTAAAGTGGCAACAAATTGTTCACGACGATTCCTTTGGAACCATGAAGAGCTTCTCCGTCCCTTAATCGTCCCACGATCTCAGGGCAATCGCATCTAATTTAAAATAGACCAAGTTTAAAATCGATTACTTACGGCCCTGCACCATGGCCTTCAGTGCAATTGTTGCTAACTTTTAGAAAAAACTAGGAGTTAGTATCTTGAAAATTAAACTTGAGTCAGATTTAAAAAAATGCTTTTTGAGTGTCACTGATCCGCGAATTAATAGAACGAAAAGACATAATCTAATAGATATACTTGTTAGCACG
>CANHIY010000066.1 GCA_947461175.1 Bacteriovoracaceae bacterium | reverse complement strand
TCTACACCGACGAACACCGGGCCTATCTAAGGGCCTTTAAAAGGCTCCAGAAAAATCTTAATTTTAAGCACGTCACGATCAATTCATGTGAGCGCAGGAATACTTCGAATCCACTCTTTCCGATTAATCATCTTCACTCACTTTACAGACATTTTCTTTCTTCTCAAAAACGAGAGACAATTTCATTTAAAAAACACGAAGGCGCTCTTCTGGAGAAAGCACAGTTGGTGAAAATTTATCGAAACTATATGAGTCCCAAATTTGTGAAGAAAAATAAATTTGACCCCAACGCTCACAAATGGAGCCCGGCCATGTATTTAAAAATCACTAAGAAAATTTTAAACTATGAAGAAGTTTTTGGATTAAGAATCATACCGTCTCAAGTGGATCTGGATCAAAGAGAGAAAAATTTTATCAACCGCCATTACCTCTTTTCCCGTCAGTTGATTGTTCCATAAAAAATTAGTCTTTCATTAAATAAATTTTAATTTGAGATCATCCTCAGTTGCCTGCGAACAATAAAAGTATTAAACACTTTCAAGCCCCGATACAAAGAAAACTGGGACTTCTAGTTCTTCAAAAATCCCTGGCCCGAAAATTCCCCGTAAGAATTCCTCTACCTCAAGAGAATAGAGTTCTCCATTAAAGTCAAAAAACACTTCCTGTTTCAAAATATTGATGTCTCTGATAGAAATTTGTGAGTTCGTATGATTTAAAATAAAACGGGAAAATAAGCGGACATCTCCTGGTGCCATAAAAAATTGATACTGAACGTGTTCTGTTTCAATAAATGGTTTCCCTGTCCAGACTTTCCCGTAGGAGGTCATTGATTCTAGAGATTTTATGAAATCAGAAGATGTTCCATATTCATAAATGATACCTTGAAGATCCTGACCCTTATTCATAAAAAAATAATCCGTGATACCTGAATGACCTCTTTTTATGAATAAATCTGATGACATGAGTTTCTCTAATTCGGCCCAATCTCTTTCTGTCCTGCCAAAAGTTAAGTAAGTCTTAGAGAAAGAGTGATGATAGAGGTTCTGAATCTGAATTTTATCTTCGCTTTTTAGCTCGTGGTATTTTGTTTTTACAAAATTTTCAGATTTCTTCTCTGTTGAAGATTTATCGATTTCATATTGAGTACCGCAGAGATGAAACCCAAATTTATTATAAAGTTTTGTATTGTTACTCCAGAGAAGAAAAAAAGTTGAATCACTTCTCTTTTCTGCCATCACATCCTGAAGAAGAGTTTGAAAATATCCCTTGCCTCTGGAATTCTCTTCAACTGCAATACCACCGAGGAGACAAACTCGAAATGTTTCATTTTTCAGAGTGAGAATTTTATCTTTTGTTCCAATGTGGGCCACGACATTTTCATTCTCATCCAAAAGTATGAAACAATTTTCATGATTACTTTTATCAATAAGCGTAGCGAAGTCGATATCGAAGCGGTCCGGCGTTTTGTAGCCAAAAGATTGTTCAATGAGCTTAAGCGTTGGTTCAAAATATGAGGTTTTTTCGCTTAACCGGTAAATATTTCCCATCTAAAAACCTCCATGATTTCAATTATTTAAATACTTTTTTGATCTAATGTCGATTTTTTTTACATAAGTCTCAAGTATCTTGGCGCATTGTCGAAAAGTTATGCATGAAGACCACCTATGGTTTTCACACTCCTCTCACGGATTGAGAACGAGTGAAACCCGATCAAGGAGGATTTATGGGTTTAAGGATTAACACCAACGTTTCTTCGCTGAATGCGCAAAGAAACTTAGGTCAGACACGAGGTGCTCAGCAAAAGGTGCTCGAGCAATTATCTTCTGGTAGCCGTATTAACCGTGCCGGTGACGATGCCGCAGGTTTGGCGATCTCAGAAAACTTAAAGGCACAAATCAGAGGTCTAGGTCAGGCAGAAAGAAACGCCCAAGACGGTGTTTCCCTGGTTCAGATTGCTGAAGGTGGTCTTACAGAGATCAGTAACATCATGATCCGTTTACGTGAACTGGCAGTGCAAGCGGCTTCAGACACTATCGGGCCAACAGAACGTAAATTCCTAAACGTTGAATTTGAGCAGTTACTAGCGGAAGTTGACCGACTAGCGAACTCCACTGAATTTAACCGAGTTCCCCTCTTAAATGGTACGGGATCAGTCTTTGATATTCAGATCGGTACCAGAAACGACCCTTTATCCGATCGACTAACTTTTGATGCTTCAACTGCAGATGTGAATGTGGCCTCATTGGGTCTGAACCTGGCTTCAGTTTCAGATAAAATTTCGGCGCAAAACTCACTAACAGCAATTGATCAGGCGATTCAAACGGTATCTGGAATTCGTGCTGATTTCGGTGCTCTTCAAAACCGACTTCAATCTACGATTAATAACATCCAGATCAGTAATGAAAACTTGTCTGCTGCTAATTCACGTATCAGAGATACAGACATTGCAGCTGCAACTTCAGAAATGACAAGGACAAATATCTTGATGCAAGCAGGTACTTCAGTGTTGGCCCAGGCGAATCAGTCTTCTACGAATGCTATTAGCCTTATCAATGCTGCAGCTCAGGGATAAGGGCAATGCCTAAAATCTCTGGTTGAGAAGTAACTGACGTGAAATGAAATCCTGCAAAACTTGATAGTGGGTGTGTGTACTAGCAAGTTGATTTTAAGGATAGTGGTTTTTTTAAAATTAACAATTGGTGGACAGAAAGTCCCCTTATGAACATGGAGGTTCGATTATGACAACAAAGGATTAAAATATGGGTTTAAGAATAAATACAAACGTATCGAGTATTGCTGCTCAACGTGCTCTAGGTATAACTAAGAATAACTTGGATAGTAATTTTAGAAAACTATCCAGCGGTGAAAGGATAAATCGTTCTGCTGATGATGCTGCAGGATTAGCGATCAGTGAAAAACTGAAAGCACACATCCGGGGATTAAGGCAGGCGAGAAGGAACTCAGATGATGGCGTATCACTCATTCAGACAACAGAAGGCGCACTCAATGAAGTATCCAACATCCTTATCCGTCTCAGAGAGCTTTCTGTCCAGGCAGCCTCTGATACTGTGGGAGATACTGAAAGACGCTTTTCAGATATTGAATTCCAGAACTTACTCGATGAGATTCAGCGAATCTCACAAGGAACAGAATTCAATGGCAGAAAGCTTCTTGATGGTACAGGCGGAATTGTTGAAATCCAGGTTGGAATCCATAATGATCCAGCTAACGACAGGATTAAATATGATTCAGTCATCACGGACTCTACTCTTGCAAACCTTGGTATTAAAGGTGAGACCATTTCAAGTAAAGAGGGAGCTCAAGTATCACTTGGTAGACTGGATGAAGCTTTGGTACGAATTAACGGAACTCGTGCCAATTTGGGTGCACTACAAAATAGACTTCAATCGGCAAGTAATTCACTTGCGATCACTGAAGAAAATTTTAGTGCCGCAAATTCTCGAATTCGTGATGTCGATGTGGCAACAGAAACCGCTGACATGGCAAAAAATAATATTCTTGCCCAAGCTGGTGCTGCAGTCCTCGCTCAAGCGAATCAAACTCCGGGTACAGCCTTAAAATTACTTGGTTAATCACACACCCACTTACCTTCCCCTGAATAGGGGAAGGTTTTTTCTTTTTTCATTATCTGAAATTCAATATTCTGCTAAAATAACTTAATGAAAAAAACGGTTCTTATTTTTGGTGTATCATCCTTTATTGGTTCTAATATTCTGGATGTCCTAAAAAACGAATTCAGGATCATTGGAACTTTTCATAAAACTCCTGTTCAGATTCCTGGCATTACCTGTTTTCCCTGCGATGTTTTAAAAAAAGATTATGTCTCTAGTCTTGTAGGGAAAATTCGTCCAGACTTTATCATTTATGCCGTAGGGATGAGTTCAATTAGAAAAAGCCAAATCCTCGCCAGGTTATCTGAGAATCTTAATTCTACTGGTGCTATAAATTGTGCTTCGGCCTCAGATCGTTATAATTCAAAATTTATCTATATTTCTTCTGCTTTTGTGTTTAAACCCTCTGAAAATTTATTTCAAGAAAGCGAAACACCTCTTACTGACACAATTTACGGCAAGTCAGTTTGCTCGGTAGAATTTCACCTTCAACGCTCTTGTATGAATTATCTTATTTTAAGGAGTGGTCAGCTTTACGGAAGAAGTTATAATCCGATATCACCTCATTGGTTTGAAAGTTTACAATCAAAATTTGCAAAAAATGAACCCATTCAGGTCGATGATGCTGTTCAGACTGGGTTTTTAGACGTTCAAATGATGGCGTCAGTTTTAAAAGATCTTCTTCTTATGGGCGTTACAAACAGGTTGTTCCATATCTCCAGCAAAGACTTTATGACGAGATATGAATTTGCAAAAACTTATGCCAAAGTTTTCAAACGTGATGAAAACTTAATTCAAAAGTCCATGGGAGTGCTTTCAAGAAGCGAGAATTCTAAAGAGGAAGAAAGATCCCTCATGCAATTTAAATTGGATACATCTAATATTGAAGATTTTTTAAAAATAAAAATGTTTACGATTGAAGACTCTCTAAGATTCAGTCTAAAAAGACTTACCTTATCTTGAGGAGTGCTTTATAAATTCTGTGAGATAGTATTTTACTAAGGCCTCAATCTCGACCATCTCTCCCTGAAATCTCCAGGTTATAGAATTAAAGGGGCCTACGTGAGCTTTTATTTCATGAATAGCGTGACTTGACTGGTTTTCATTGGCAAGTCTTGCAGAAAACAACCCACCATTACTGGAAAGAAATCCGATACTGATCACATCTGGTGCCCGTCGGGCAACAATGAGTTTTAGTGAATTTCTAAATAAGATGAAGTCATTAACGGTGTTTTGAATCCTGAAAATTTTAATTGATCGAGAGGTGTCCCTGTTGCTTCTGTATTGATTAAAAAGTGAAACATAGAGATCAAAACGGTCTTTAAGTTTATTAACAAAGTTCAAAGATGATTCTTCAAGTAACTGCTGGGTATTCAAATGATCATTGAATTTTATAATCCCGGATTCTTCCATGTTTACCTCTTCGAGGGCGAGGTTTTCAATCCAGGAAATATTTTGATAATCACTCACATTTATTGTGTCCATTATTTAATTCTTTGGCATGGCCAGGTTCCCGTCAAGATAATTGTTCAGTAGGGGCAGGAGGAGTGGTTCTTTAGAACAGATTGAAAAGAAGGTCTAGGGGAAGTCTTAATACGGTTTCGCGCCCCTAGAAACTAGGTGGGCGCAATTAGTAATCACTTTAGGCTTCTCACATTCTGGCCTAATACTAAACCAGGCAAGCTTGCACACCGTGATCAGGGACCGCTCCCGAAAATTAAATCGTAGGGGCGAAACTTTATGACCCCACCCTAGACCCGAATTCCATTATAGCTCATTTTGTTTGCATTCAGGAGAGGTAAGTTTGTCTAACTTTTAGAATATAGTCCGAGGAAAACTATGTGAATTCAGGTATTTGCTAAAGAGTAGAGAAAATAAATGATAAATTCACTTTTCCCAAGTGTTATACTTAGGTCAAGTTGAAGGGTGATAGCTAAAGTTTTAGGATCAATAAGTCGATAGTAGGTTTAGATTTTGATTACATGATGCTTCTTCCAGGGGTAAGTATGAAAAACAAATTTATGGCCTATTTAAGGGACGAAAGTGGACAAACTTCTACCGAGTACATCCTATTAGTAGCTGTAGCTGCAGCCATAGTGATGAAATTTAAAGGCAGTATTGATGATAAATTACTCGGGGAAGATGGAATTCTAGGAACAGTGATGAAAAAAACTACTAGCAAAATAGAGAGTGAATTTTAATTAAAGGGCATGGTCGTTAATATCTTGCGTGACAATCTGGTCGTGATAGCATTTACCCATGATACCCCTTAAAAAAGATGGTCAAGCAACAGTAGAGTATATATTCATTCTAGCATTCGCTATTTTCTTGGGTTCTAATTTCCTCCTGAAATACTCTAAATTTTTTAGTGACTCCATGGGAAGCATTGGACACGTACTTTCCAGTAACCTCACCGTAGGTGTTTGTCCTACGGAGTGTTGGTTTAAGGGATATGAAAATGGATACAAGGAATCACCATGAGTTTTCACCTGATATACTCCTTGGTTTTTGTCCAGCTATTGATTGTTGGGTTCCTGGATTTTAAGACTCATAAAATTTCAAATTATTGGATATTTATAAATTTTGGTTTCGCATTCATTTTTCATGCATTTTTTGACTATTTATATCCATTATCTTGGGGAACATTCATCTTTCCACTTTCATTTATTGGTGTAGGTTTTTTTTTATACCTCTTAGGCATCATGGGTGCCGGAGATTCAAAATTCCTAGCGAGTCTTTTTTTGGTGATACCATTAGAATATCACATCGTCTTATTTGAAAAAATTGTTTTTAGTACGCTAGCGACTGGTTCTATTATACTTTTTATGAAGATTATTTTTCACAGGAGAACACTTATAGCGTATCTCCTTAGTAGGCATTGGAGTGGTGTTAAAAATATTATAAAGTCTCGCTTTAGTTATGCTCCCGTCATCACGCTCGCATGGCTGTTATTAGGAGGGGAGCTGTGGTTGTAAAAAATCAGAAAGGGCAAACCTTAGTTGAATATATTCTTTTAATTGTTGTAGTAGTTACTTTAGTGATGACATTTTACAAAAGCAGCGCCTTTCAAAAACTATTTGGAGAAAAAGGCGAATTAGGTGAAAAGATGAAGACTCAAAATGAGTTTTCCTATAGACATGCTTTTTATAAGCCACAATTTCCAGATAATCTTAAAGGAGAAAAGGATATTACAGAACATCCTTCGTATAAGGAGTCCGAGGGGCGTACTCGATTTTTTGGTCCAAAGGATCCGTATGGAACAAACTAAAAATCAAAACGGCCAATCAACCATTGAATTTATCCTAACTTTTTCTTTAGGTCTTAGCCTTATTTTTTTTGTAATTAATTCATCCATAAATTATGCCACTGGTTACCTTGTCCATTATGCTACATTCATGGCAAGTAGAGTGTATTTGACGGATGATTCTCACACGAATTCTCCATTTGAAGACATAGATCGAGTTCGGAAATCTTTTGAAAAATATAACCTTGGTATTTTTAAAATTGATCCCAGTAAATTTGTAGTTAACTCAGTTAATGATTTAGGAGGAGATTCAAAAAAAAATTTAACCGTAGGTGCCTACACGACATTTGAACTAAATATGGACTTGATTGGACAGATTGCAGGTAAAAAAAAGATGGAACTTGTTTCTGAGTCCTTTTTAGGGAAAGAGCCAACCAGGTTCGAATGTGCTAAGAGAGTTTGTAATGCCATCAGAGGACAAGATAAATGTGATGAGAAAGATATAGATATAACACTTTATGATGATGGTTGTTGATGAGTAAAAATTTTTTCGGCCAGCGTGGTCAAGCACTTATCGAATTAATAATTTTTTTGCCGCTCATCGTGAGTTTGTATTCAGTTATTGCTGGATTTGCGAATTCTATTAATGGCTCAATCAACCAGCAAAAAATTGCCAGGGCTTATTTCTATCATAGGCTTCAAAACAACTCAACTTTCCCAGGACCTGGTCAAGTAGAAGAAAGAGTTTATCAAAACTGGCGGCTTTTCAGTTTTTTCTTTATTGGATGGAAAGAGTCTTTTAAAGGTGGAGGTGAGGAGGAAGGTTCACCTCTCATGTCTTGTTACAAAGTTAATGTTCCATTTAGAAACAGTCCCACCGATAAGACCGATAAGTGTGAGGATTCATATAAGGAAGCCAGGTCTCTTTGGGTCAGAGTTGGAACAGTTTATGGTGCTTGCGGCGAAACTTATTACTACGTTGATAACAGGGTTTACTATGCTCCAGATTTAAAAGGTTCTAATTTTAGCGTAGTTGTTGACAAGAGTAGTTGCATTATTCAGTAGGTAAGTTCTTTCATTTCTTCTTTGAAGATAAAAATCTGATAATATTAAGTAATTGAAAAATCATTCAAAGTTTAGGACGAACTATGAATAGCCGCGCTTTTACTACCAGCCTAATTCTTGCAGCACTGGCCGTCGCTATGATCTGGTCATACATTGATTCTCGTGAAACGGAGCTGCAAAGTGATTATGGTAATCAGACTCCTGTCGTTGTCGCCAAGGAAGATATTGGAGAGTTAGAAATTATTGATGATAGAAAAGTTCAACTCATCAACATCCCTTCTAAATTTCAAATGCCGGGACATTTTAAAAGGGTTGAAGATCTCTACAACACTATTGCTTCTGTTCCTATTAAGAAAGGGGAGCAAATAACGGTTCCAAGGGTGACTTATCCAGGATCTCAATCTGGTTTATCGAGACAAATTTCTATTGGTAAAAGAGCCCTTTCTATCCAAGTCACTGAGGGGCAGGCAGTGAGCCGGTTACTTAAACCTGGTGACAGAGTGGATATTCTCGCCCTGGTTGATTACGCCGCAGGAAAAAAAGAAAAAATAAAAGTTAAAACAGTTCTTCAAGATGTACTTGTTTTATCGACAGGTCTTTATATAACAAACTCTGTGCCGATCATAAATTTAAAAAATGATCGGGAAGAGCGTCCCATTAAGTTAAATAATTACACAAATTACAATACTGTTACATTAGAACTCACTCCTTTTGAAGTTCAAAAGATGGTGTTCATTATATCTGCGGGTAATGGAATTTATCTCTCCTTGAGAAACAATGATGATAAATCAGTAGAACGCATCAGTGCTACTCGTCTTTATGACGTTTTAGGAGAAGATGCCGTAGAAGCAAAGATTTACTTTGGAAATCAACTCGAGCAAGAAGCTAAAAGGACTGGGGCAGGTGTTCGTTAGATTTTTTTTCGTATTAATTCTTTTATCATCTGTTAATTTTCTTTATGCCCAGGAAGAGAGTGGAGGGGAGTCTGTTACCACGAGTAATATCCCGACCAAGGAACTAGAAGTTGCCATGGGGATTGATGTCATTGAAAAAATGGACTTTGACTACAGTACCAAGATCACTATTGGTAATGAGAATCTTTTAAAACTGGTTCTTATCCCCACAAAAAAAGAAATCATCTTCAAGGGACTTAAGCCTGGAAGAACAAGTGTCACGATCAGAGATAATCTGGGGGATGTAAGAGTTCAGTATACAGTGGTGATCACGGCCAGTGGTAAATCAAATATCGTTTCTGAATTAAGAGAACTTATTGGAGATGTTGAGGGGCTTGAGATAGGGATTCGTGGCGGTAAGGTTTTTGTTGGTGGAGAAATTGTGGTTCCGGATGATATAGGGAGAGTTTCTCAGGTCCTGGCAAGTTATCCAGAGGTTTTGGCACTTATTGAATTATCACCTCAGACACAAAGAGTGATAGCCCGTAAAATGACGGATGAACTCGCCAAAAATAATTTAAAAGATGTTACCGTAAGAGTTGTGAATAAAGTCTACTGGCTTGAAGGAGTTGTAGGAAGTGGTGACAAGAAAAAATTAGCGGTCACCATTGCAAAGGCTTACTTACCGCCTAAGATAGTTAACCTCTCTGCCAGTAGTGCTCGTTACGCCACACCTCAAACGGATGACATTATTGATTTTATCGCTGTTAACGAGAAAAAGGATCCACAGCCTGCACCCAAAATGGTTAAGATCACTACCCAGTTTGTGGAATTGTCTAAAAGTTACAACAAAGTTTTTGCCTTTAAGTGGGCGCCCCTTATGGGTGAGGATAATTCACAGATCACCTTTGGTCAGACGAGTAGTGGTAATTTAACCGGCAGACAATCTGAAGGAACCTTGAGTGCTACGATCTCAAATCTTTTCCCGAAACTGAACGCCGCTAAAAGTGCTGGATACGCCAGAACCATTCAATCCGGCATGGTGATTGTCAGAGATGGTTTTGAGCAGGGTGGACAAATTAGTAAAAAGACAACAATTCCTTATGCTATTGGAACAGGTGATTTTACCAAAGCAAGCTCCGCTGAAATTGGATTAAATCTGGATGTTAAGCCTAAGATTCTTGAACAGGAAAAAATTGAACTTGGTTTAGTTCTGAATGTTAGTATTCAGGTTCCGTCAGGAAGTGCCGCACCTGTTATTACTAACAATTCACTGAATTCTAATGTTATCTTAAAATCAAATGAGTCTGCAGCCATTGGAGGTATTGTTCAGAACACATCTGTAACAGATTATGATAATACTGGAAATGATCCTGCGCCGATTGGCTCTGCTGGAGGTCAGGCACCAGCCACTCCATTGTTTAGACTTTATCGGTCTAAAAGTTACTCTACAAATAAAAGCCAGTATGTTGTTTTTGTGACTCCTGAGATTATTGAATCTGCCGCTGCTGGTACAAATGAAATAAGGAAAAAATTTCGGAGAAGAGAGTAATATGGCCGGACATATTATTACAGTTATTGGTGGAAAGGGAGGTGTGGGGAAATCTCAAATTGCCGCCAATCTTGCCATAGCTTATGCCTCAGAAATCAGGGCAAAATCTCTTCTTTTAGATTTTGATCAAAAATCCTTCGGTGACCAAAACCTCATCACAGGCCTAAAGTCTAAGAAAAATTTAAAAGAACTCTCTGACTTTAATGGATCCATTGATCCTAGATCTATTCAGCTTTTTACTATTGATCACAAGGCTGGATTTTCTTTTATAGGGATGCCAACAGATGCTATTTCTGCAGGCCAAATTAACGAAGAAGGCATCGGAAAGTCACTGAAGGCAATTGTTAATATTTATCCGATTACCATTATTGATGCTGGGAGTGAGATAACACCACTTTCACTCAAGGCCATGGAATTTTCCACATTAATTTTTCTTGTAGCTTCTCCTGATCTTTTGGCAGTCAATCAGTGTAAGCGCATGTACACAGATCTTATCACCATGCTGTTTCCCAAAGACATGATTCAAATTCTGGTCAATCAGGCAGTGAATGGTCATCCTGTGAGTCCGGATGTTATTGGTAAGCAGATTGGTAAACCGGTTTTTCATGCCATTCCTAAGGATGATAATAGCTGTATTGCTTCTTTATCAAGATCAACTCCTGTTTTAGTGAGTGCAAAAAATTCTCCCTTTGGAATGGGAGTTATAGACCTGGCCAGAAAATTGGTTCAGAAAAATGTTTTAAAAACTCTTGAAAAACTATCTAAGCCTCAGGACACCCTGAGTGCTCAAAATGCTTCCAAGACTTCTGATGGAGCCCAGGATGATAATAAAAAGAAAGATCAGTGGACCGAGCTAAAAAGCCGCATCCATAAGGCCCTGGTAGAGGAGATGGATTTAAAAAAACAAGATGGTAATGATCCTAAAGCAAAAATTATCCTGAGGGAGCAGACTAAAAAAATGGTGGTTGAACTTCTGGGTAAGGAAGACACAAAAAATATTCTTCCCACCAGAGAGGATATGAACCGAATTGTGAAAGAGATTCTGGATGAGGCCTTGGGATTAGGACCTCTTGAAGATATGCTTGCTGACAAAACCATCTCGGAAATCATGGTTGTGGGACCCAAGAAGATTTACTACGAACAAAGTGGAAAAGTTAAAAAATCTGAAGTCACTTTCACTAATGACCGCCAGGTTATGAATGTCATTGAAAGAATTGTGGCCCCTATTGGCCGTCGTATAGATGAAAAAACTCCTTATGTGGATGCCCGTCTGGCCGACGGATCCCGGGTTCATGCCATCATCCCTCCCTGTGCAATTGATGGTTGTTGCATTACGATCAGAAAATTTCCAGATAAGAGATTAACTTATAAGGATCTTGTTAAATTTGGGGCCATGACTGAGGAAATGGCCGATTTTTTAAGAATATCTGTTGAGGCCCATAGAAATATTGTGGTTTCAGGTGGTACTGGGTCTGGTAAAACGACACTTATCAATATGCTGGGTGGATTTATTCAGTCCAATGAAAGGATCATCACCTGTGAAGATTCTGCCGAATTAAACTTTCCTCAGGATCATGTTGTACGCCTCGAAACACGTCCCCCCTCTCTTGAGGGCGACGGTGAAATTGATATCCGGTGTCTTGTTAAGCAAACACTTCGTATGCGACCAGACCGAATCGTGGTTGGAGAGTGTCGGGGTGGTGAAACACTAGATATGCTCCAGGCCATGAACACCGGACATGACGGTTCAATGACCACTGTTCACTCAAATACTCCTAGAGATGCGATTTCAAGATTAGAAACTCTTGTTCAATATGCTGGAGCTGGACTTCCACAGAAAGCGATTAAAGAAATGATTGCTTCTGCGGTCCACATGATTATCCAGCAGTCGAGGCTTGATGATGGTTCAAGAAAATGCCTCTACATTACGGAGATTGGTGGAATACAGGGAGAAGTGGTTACACTGCAGGATATTTTTATTTTTAAACAAGAAGGCATGAGTAAAGAGGGGAAAATTGTGGGTAAATTTATGGCAACTGGATTCATACCAAAGTTTATCGAGACTCTTGAGAAAAAAGGGTACAAAGTTCCACGGGGACTTTTTATTAATAAATAAAAAATGAAAAAATTTGGTTTGTTCTTAATTTTCATATTTCCGGTTCTAGGTGTTTATGCTCAAGAACCAAAAAAGCAAAAGGATGTAAGCCTCCTTTTAGATGTTCTTGGTTCAAATGGAGTCCTGGCCGTCATTGGTGCCATGGTGTTTTTTTTCTCCTATGCAAATTCAGTAAAAATATTCACCTGGATAGATAATCAAACGTATGGAACCAGAGACTACTTAATAAAAAAATTTGAAATCATGTTCATAGATGTGGAACCTAGCCGAATTACTTTTGGGCTTTTATTTATCTCTTTTGGTCTGGGTTTTTTAACTTTTTTTGCTCTAGCTCTCACCGGTAATTTCGTTCTAGCTTCGTTTCTTGGAGTGGTGGTTTTAATCATTGGTTGGAAAATACCTAAGCCATTGGTGGACTTTTTTGAGAATAAAAGAAAGAAACAGTACTCCATCCAAATGGTCGATGCTCTTAACCTTCTTGCCAATGGTATCAGAGCAGGACTAACCATGCCTCAGGCAATTGGGATGGTGGTCGATGAAATGCCTGTTCCGATTAGCCAGGAGTTTAATCTTGTTCTTCAGCAGGCAAAAATTGGGGTACCGCTTGAAGAAGCCTTGGATAACTTAAAAAAGAGGGTTTACACGGAAGATAATGAAATGTTCGTCACCAGTGTAAATATTTTGCGCGAAACCGGAGGTAATCTTGCCGAAACTTTCGACACTATTGTTTTAGTGATAAGAGAGCGGGTTCGACTTCAAATGAAAATTGATACTTATGTATCCTCTGGTAAAATTCAGGCCTACATCATCGGTGCCATGCCCTTTCTTATGACCATCATGATCGGTAGTGGTGATCCAGAGTATTTCCCAATGCTTTTTGGTACGATTTTAGGAATAGTCGTGATCATCGTCATATGCGGAATGGTATCACTAGGAATGTGGGTCATTTTAAAGATTATTAATATTAAAGTTTAGATTAGGAACTCCGATATTTATCTTTGAAAAAGTTGTTCTTATTTTCGAGGTGGGTCAATGAATTATTTTAAAACTGGTGCTTCGTTTTTTCTGTTATTACTATCTTCATACTCATTTTCTGGAGTGAATTTAAAGAATGGTAATTTTCATATATCCTACACTGACATCGTTGTACCCGGTGGCGGAAAAAAATTAGAAATAACCAGGACCTATAATTCAAAATCCACTGATGTTGGATGGTTTGGGTTTGGCTGGGGAAGTGAATTAGAAACGCGACTTGAGCTTTCTGCTGATGGTTCTGTTATTATCCATGAGCATGGTTCAGGGGCCAAAACAAGATTCGTCCCAAAAACTCCTATTGATGGTCTTTCAGCTGCAACTAAAATTGTTAACGAGATGAAGAAAAAAACATCTTTATCAGAAAAATCTGCAGCAGATTTGATTAAAAAACTCGCAAACAATGCTGAGCTTCGACACAACTATGCAGTAAACTCTGGCATTCAGCAAAGTGTCGCCCCTGGAACTGTGTTGTCCTCGGATGATCGTGGACCCCAGGAACTGCATGTGACTCAGGATGGTTTTAGGCGTTCTCATTCAGATGGAAGAAGTGACTTCTTTTCTAAAAGTGGACAGCTAATAAAAATCTCTGATAAAGCGGGATACTTCATTCAATTTACCTACAAGAATGGAACATTAGAATCCATTAAAGATTCCCAGGCAAAGCAAATTTTCTTTGCATGGAATTCTGATGGTCTAGTGAAAGAATTGTGGTCAGCGGGTGATAAAAAAGCATCCTATCGCTATGAAAAAGATGACCTTGTTATGTCTAAGGATGTTGGGGATAACGTATATCAATATTCTTATGATAAATCCCATAATTTATCCAAAATTGTTTATTCAGATAAATCAGAACTAAAATTAACTTATGATCCTAAAACCTTTTTTGTCACTGAACTAACCGACAAGAATGGTGAAACGACAAAATACAAATATGGTTCAAATCCTTCTAATCCTGATGATCATTATTGGACAATAGTGACGAAAACGGGTTTTGATGGAAAACCTGTGGATAACCGTTACGAATATGAAATTAAAACAACACCCGATGGTGCTCGTTATGCTTATAAAGTTGTAACAGAAATCAGTGATATTAAAACAGTGACAATCTATAATGAGTTATCTCTTCCAGTTAAGATTGCCAGAAATAATCATGTGACTAATTTTGAATACAACTCTGACGGACTCTTGACTAAAAAGAATTCTACAACCGGTGAATTTGTAAACATTGATTATGATTCCAATATTAAAAAAATCACCAAAGTCGTTAACAACGATGGAACAACATCCTTTAAATATGATCCCAAGGGGAACTTAGTTGAGGCAACTAATAATTCAGGAAAGAAAATTACTTTGATTTACGATATGAAAGGAAAAATATCAAAAATGGTTGATCATGAGTCTGCCTCGGCCACTCGTGTCCTGGCATTTAAATACAATTCTCTTGGTAAGCCAGTAGAAATAGAGATGGAGAAAGTAGGGAAAATTAATGTTGCCTATGATAACTATGGAGAAATTAAAAAAGTAGATTCAAGCGAAGGTCATAAGATGGCCTTGCAGGTTACACAGGCCTTTCAGAATCTACTCACTATTGTTAAACCAGCAGGCGTAAATCTAAATTTATAGGATGTAATATATGAAAATGAAATTTATAGTGTTTTTTCTAGTCACCCTTTCTTTTAGTACCTTTGCGGATAACAATATGTTAGGGGAAAGAACTCCTGCGAATAGCTCAGATCCCTGTGCCCACGAAATAGGCTGTGGACCATGTTACAAGAGCTGTAAGTCTCAAGTAAATGCAGAGGGAGTGAAAGCTATTAGCACAACCACCAAAAGATCGTCTAAGAAGTCCACAGTTGTTGGTGAGTAGGCAGTTATTCATTTTTTTGATGAAACTTCCATAAATTTCAAGTGTATATCGTCGATGTAACCCCTTAAGATTGTGTATGTTTTAGACAGTCGTAGGGCGGAATGATCAATAAACTTTAACAGGATTCTCCTAATAGTTGATTTCACATAATGGTCTGTCTCATTGGAGAAATCATTAACTGGCATTCGTTTTGCTAAGATTAT
>CANHIY010000065.1 GCA_947461175.1 Bacteriovoracaceae bacterium | reverse complement strand
TGTAAGAGCCAAAAACAACAATGTGTATAACAATTTTTTTGGGTTTTTAAAAAGAAGGAAAGAAGAAAACCCGATCCCTATAGGATAGTGCAACTCATGCCATTTAAAAACAACAGCATCTAGCTTAACAAGCCTGTTTTCCCAAAGTAGGGTCGCAGCTAAAGCTTTGAGGTTGAAAGGCGCATAAGAAAATATATCAATTCTTGCCCCTCGTGTAGTGTCCCCTAGAAGATAGTACGAATAAAAGGGTAACAGGAAATAGATGTTCAAAATAAGGAATAGAATAATAAAAATAAAAAACTCTTTTTTAAAGATCGCTTTTACGACATTAGCTGATCCATAAGTAAGGCAGGCAAAAACAGGAAGTACATAAAACATATAAATGACCATCTGGAAAGCAACGAAGTTTGCAGTTATAGAAAACGAGATAAACGCTATGGTGGTATCAACAAAGGAAACTTTTTTTTCAATAAGAGATTTGATTAGATAAATTGATGTCACGAAGCTCAGAGCGGCAAATAAGATGTTCAAGTGTCCGTATGCGATTCTCCATCCAAGTAAAGGAGCAAAAGATATGAGACAAATTGTTAGAAACTTCTCAAAATATTTTTGGAAGCTTGATTCATCTGAGTAACTTTTAGGTAGATGTAGAGCTACCCATTTAATTGAAAAAAAACCAATAGTAGCTTGTATCAAAAAAATCAACACATTATTATATGAGAATATGTCCATTTTAGATAAATGAAGAAACAACTTAACTGGCCACAATGTCCCTAGAGCCCAAGTAATAGAATAGCCGCCTAAAATAGATGGATCATAGGATAAATGATTTATACTTTTACTTTTTAGCTCTCTTAAAAGCAAAAGGAAGCCTGATGTTGCATCATTCCTTCCTATAAAGGTATCAAAAGTGAAATCAGAGAGAAGCATCCACAAGAGCAAGACCGTCAAGAAAGAAAAAGCAAAAAGTTTTAAATCTTCTAATATGGATTCTTTAAGCTTCATCAGAATTACCTCATAGTTCACAAATAAATAAATTTATTGTTAACAGTGTTAATTTCGTGGATAATATTTTAATTATTTATTCGAGAAAGCCAATGACTACTTCCTCTATAACAATTGTTATACCAATACACAAAAATATACCTATCGTTCAGCTTACCATTCAGACCTTGATAGAACATGAACATTCTAAGATGTTTAAAGAAATTTTTGTTTGTCACAATGGACCTGACAAGAAAGCCACAATAGAAGCTATGAAGTTACAGTCAATAGATTCAAAAATCAAAACCTTTCACACAGATATCCCTGGTCTGGGTGCTGGGTGTAAGCTTGGAATTGAGGCTGCAACGGGTGATTATATCCTTATAACTGGAAGCGACCTTCCTTTCGGTTTTAGTGATTTGAACGAATGGATTAATCTTCTAAAAAATGGAAATATGAAGGATATCGTTATAGGTAGCAAGCTTCACCCAAAAACTGTGATAAAGGGAAGAAAGGTAACTAGAAAGTTCGCCACACTGATTTTCTCTTTAATAAAGAAAATAATTATTCCATTTAATCTTCCTGCTGATACTCAAGGAACAATTTTTATAAAGACCTCCTTAGCTAAGCACCACTCTCGTTCTAGTTTCTCTCAGAGTTTTTTTTATACAACCGAATTGATTGCTAAAGCTATTAAAGAAGGAGCTAGCTTCTGTGAGGTACCGGTTTATTATGCAGCTTTAGAAAATAAAAGTTCGGTGTCAATATTTAGAGAGAGTTTTAATTTTATTAAAAGTTTACTTATATTAAGAAAGGTTCTCATCGGGAAAAAATTATGAGCAATATTATACATCCGACTGCAATTATTGATTGCAAAGCTAAACTTGGAACTAATAACTACGTAGGGCCTTATTGTATTATTGGACCCAATGTTACTATAGGAGATAATAATCGTTTTGAGGCCTATGTATCAATTGGTACTCAAGCTGAGCATCGGGATTACTTTAAAATCGAAGCAGGTCCAGTCAACTTAGGGAGTCATAACATAATCAGAGAATTTGTTACGATTAATGGAGGTACAACTTCCATTACAAAAGTAGAAGATAATATTATTATGCTTAGAGGTTCGCACATTGGCCACGATTGTCAGATTGGTAGAAAAAGTACCCTGTCTTGTAACGTACTAGTTGGAGGGCACTCTATTATTTGCGAGGGAGCAAATTTAGGTTTGAGCGCGGTGGTACACCAACACCGAGTCATTGGCGCTTATTCTCTCGTAGGGATGAATTCTTCTGTTACTAGGAACATAATTCCATTTGTTATAGCTTTCGGGTCTCCTTGCAATCCTCAAAAAATAAACAGAGTTGGGCTAATTAGAAATGGTGTGGTAGAAAATGAAATTACTCCATTTGAAAAATGGTTTTTTAGCATGAATGGTCTTTTTGATAAGATACCAAAATTAGAACATTCATTTGATAAGTACCTTGAAGATTATGAAGCTAAGAAGTCATATCTTTATAAAATCTTAGGATTGTAAATTACGATCCTTTAAAATAACTTTAAGATTCACAAAGGACTTCATTTTAAAAATTTAATACCAAACGATTTTAAAACATAACTTTTTTACTATGGTCTATAAACACACCTAAACCCAAAAGAACTATCAACATCCTGAGCATCCACATCAAGATAGAGAGAGTATATTCCACTATCATATGACAAAGAGTGATTACCCCCGCGTACTACTGCTAATCCAGTTCCACCCTGACCTCGGCCGATGTTGTTTTCGCTTGTAAGATTAATGTTAAGAGGAGAAGCTAAACTAGATACACCTGGACTTTTTGTGCCTAAGCTCGGTTCACATGAAGATATGAGGGATTGAATTTCTTTCCATGAATCGTAGCCGCATCCTTGTGGTCCGATGGAATAGGTATTGGTAGGAGTTTCTAGAGTCCAATCAACCCATTCCGAAACATTTCCGGCCACGTCCCAAACAATCTCGTTGTTATTAAGTGTAAAGGTTCGTTTTTGGTGAAAGTTAGAGGGATTTGCGTCAAGTGTACTACAGTTATTTTGAACATTTATAATTGTACCATCACATGGTACAGAAGGGTTTGTATCAGCATGACCCATGCTAAGTTTTAAATAGCCCCCATCATTAGTCCAGTTAGTTCCTTTAGCCTCAATGCTTCTCGCGATAGTCATCCATTCAGCATTTGAAATAAGGTCAAATTTATTTGATACGCCATGAAGTGCATTTAAGTCCTGGCAGGCTTCAAGAGCTTCATGGGCACTGATGGATGTCCACGGTAAACCGATGTCAGTTGAAACTGCAACTTTAGAAGCTTCTGGAGCTCCAGTTGGTGTCGGACAGCTCGTTAAACCTTCTTTAGTTGTTGAGCACTTTGCTTCATACTTCATCACGCAGAAGGTGGTATTGGTGCCAACTGCACTATTGGACAGAACCTCCACATACCCTGTGGGACAAAGGGTTCTGGAATAATTGGCAAGCATCGGTGAACAAGTTGAACTTAGTTCATCATCACTGATAGATTTTGCATAAAGATTTGTTGTTCCAATTGGGAGTGATGAAAGTTGCAGGTCAATGGTTAAGCCAGTTGACTCGCCAGAAACGGAGGCTGTGTCGCAAGTAGAATCAGTATAGATAGTTACTGTGTAACCATTTTTCACCCCACCTACCGTAAACCATGGTCTGTCATCAAAGTTTGGTGAAAAGGCAGGAGCTAGAAGTGTCATGGATGTAGGTGGTGCTGGGTTTGTGGGACCTACTGGTCCGGTATCAATGATGTCACCATTTGCATTTTCAGATTTTTTATCAGCACAAGAAAGGCAGATGAAACAAATTATGATGAAAACAAGCTTCAACTTTTTGGATTCATTATGTTTGGATCTGAATAAGAATTCGTTCAACATATAAGTAATTATCGGGTGAATGAATGAAATTATTAAAGGCTTAACTCAAATTGTGACATTTTTTTTAGATTGTAAAAACAAGGGGTTGTGAGTACAAAGAATGATGTAAATTCAGATATTTAGAGTGGGCAAGCTAAAATAATTTAATGTTAGGTAAAAAAACATGATGGGCCCTAAAATAAATTTGAAAACCCATGGGTTGTTGATCAGTGTGAAAAGCACCAGCTCCAATCATGTAAGAATTAGAATTTCGGATGATTTGGTAGATACCCATAAAGCTTTCTTTTCTTTCGCCGCTCCCTAAAAATTCAACATTCTCAATCAGTACACCCATTAAATTGCTTGAATGTAACTTTCCAAGAATAAGTTTTTTTTCTATTTGTATTTCTCTTTCGGGGTTACCTATGATGACGTTTCTCCAATCAGGCATTGGTGTGTTTTCATCGGGAGAGTTAACTTTATCAATCTTGTAGCTTCCCATGGCGATCCAGCCCTTTAACCCGAGGATCATTTTGCTCTCAATATAATTTCTTTCAAACTCCCCTTTGCATGTGACTGCTTCACAATCAAAAAAAGGAAAATCAAAATTTGAATGAATATATTGTCTTCCAGCTGTGAAACCGATAAAAGAAATAGGGAAAAACTCAAACTCTGCCTTAACGACATTAATGATACCTGAAGTACTTAATCCCAAAGAGGGCCTTACCAAACCGAAGAGAACATCTGTTGATTTTTTTTTGTTTCCCCAGAGGATTTGATTATATCCGCTCTCAGCATAAAGCTCAGCACCAATAGATGGTAGAGTTCTTCCTTGAACACCTGCGCTTAAATCAAAATTGGTTTTTGAAGCAAATGAAAATAAAGGAATTAAGATCAATAAAAAATTAAGCATAATCTTCCAAAAACATAAGTTAAAAGAAATTTTATTATATAAAAGAAATTGATGGAGGAAATTTTGTCAGGAAATAAAAAAATTATCTAAAATAGATGGAAATTTAATTTCTCCATTCCGGATTAATTGTAACTGTCTGCTTTGGTCAGGAGTTAGAAGATTTCGTAAAGGTTGATCTACTGTAAAAATAAATTTTGAAGCTTCCTCGATTTTAAAATCCCAGTCTTTAAAAAAAAGTTTTAAATCATCTGGTCTAACCATATCTCGGGAGCCTGAGGTTCTTTTGCAATAAAATGGTTCAATTATATTTAGCGTCCCGTAGTCGTTAGTGATTTCCTCACCTTTGGAGATATTTTTAATTGCGATTTCAAAATTTAATGACGTCGCCATGGTATTTGGGAAGAAGCTATGATTTATAAATCGAGTGTGATCCCAGCAAAATATGTAGTCCCCGTTACGATCTCGGTAAGTATATTTGAGTAAGTTCTCAAGATTGGCGTCTGTGAATTGTGAGAGGTCATTTTTTTTAATAACGCGATCGAGTTGATCTTTAACCCAAATGATTGTTCCCATAGGGATATCGCTTGTAGCAAATACTCCATAACCAATATCATCGGACACAAATTTAAGTTCAGTACTTTGATGGATCATTATTAAACTCTAACCATAAAAGTAAGAATACTAAAGTATTTTAAAACGTCACACAATAGTAAACCGATTAGTTCAGTTATTTTTTAGATTTAATGGCATAAAAATTGCTCAGTATTTCTTAGAATTTTAAGAAGGAGAGAAAAATGCGCCCTAAAAAAATACTAAGAAAGGATAAGGTTTCAGTTGGGAAAATGGAAAGTTCTGTGGAGCAGAAACTTCGAAATCAATATGTAGTGATAAGAGATGATCTAAAAAAACTAAGAGATGATCTTCAGGAGGGTTATGACATGGCCAAAGAAATCGTAGAGAAAAAGAACATATTGGGCAGTTTAATGAAAAAGTAAAAGATCCAAAAAGTTTGAAAGGAGTTGGCATGTTACGTGCAGCTTTAGCGTTCTTTGTTTTAGGTCTTGTGGCAATTTTCCTTGGGGCAAATGGAGTTGGAGGCCTCTCCGTTGAGATTGGAAAATTTCTTCTCTATATTTTTGTTGTTCTGGCACTAATAACTTTTTTAGCTAGTATGTTTTTAGGCAAAAAACTCTAACTTGCTATTGAGTAAACCTAGATTCAATTTCTTCAAGATTTAATTCTTGAAGCAAACTTTTGAGCCTTTTTTCTGGATACGCACGGGGCAGGTCCTTATATTGAGCAATAATGAGCTCATTTTTCATTGAGTGTTCCCATCCAATGAGCTCTGTAACTGTGACCTGATAGCCCCTAGATTCTAATTCGAGACATCTCAATACATTGGTAATATGACTACCAAATTCTCTGGTGTGGATTGGGTGTCTGAAAATTTCTGTTAGAACATTTTTTTGCAAATTCTTGCTTTTGTTTTTTCTTAGCATGGTTGCCACTTCTGCCTGGCAGCAAGGCACTAAGACAATAAAAGTTGCATTTTTTTTGAGTGCAAACTTTATAGCATCATCCGTTGCAGTATCACATGCATGAAGGGCAGTGACTATTTCCACGGTTTCAGGGATTTTAGTCGATCTTATGGATTCCTCAACCGATAGATTTAGAAAATTCATTCTCTCAAAATTAAATTTTTTAGAGAGGTTAGTAGATTTCTTTACGAGCTCTTCTCTAGTTTCAATACCAAAAATATTTCCTCTATTTAAACTTTTAAAAAAAAGATCGTAGAGAATAAAACCTAGATATGATTTACCAGCACCATGATCAACTAAACTAAAATTATCATGATTTTTTTCAATCATTGTTAGTAATGGTTCTATAAAATTATAGAGGTGATAAACCTGCTTTAACTTTCTTCTAGAGTCTTGATTTAATTTACCATCTCTAGTCAAGATGTGGAGTTCTTTTAAAAGTTCTAGAGATTGTCCGGGCTTGATGTCTGCAATATTATTCATCTAGACATTCTAACATGAATTAACCAATGTCTCCTTGAAATTTTAAGGTGAATTAATTACTTGAAAGATGTAAAAGTAAGTTTTAAATAGGGGTATCTATGGAAGTACCAAAGGATTTACTTAGCCGATACTTAGAACGTAGAAAAAAAGACTTAGAAAATTGTTCTCAGTGGGTCAAAGATGGAAGTTTCCATGACCTTGAAAGGACGGGACATCAACTAAAAGGAAATGGTGAAACTTTTGGTTTCGGTGAATTATCTAAATTGGGTTCGATTCTCGAGGATGCGGCTAAGAAAAGAGATATTTCTAAGTTAAATATTGCCTTGAATGATTTTAGTGATTGGTTAAAAAAAAGAGTTAGTTGATATTCATCTCCTTAAGCTTTCGATAAAGAGTTTTACGGTCTATGCCCAAATCTCTGGCAGTTTGCTCTTTCGCCCCCTTATTTTTGTCGAAAATATGTCCTATGTACTTTTTACTTAATTCCTCCAAAGTCATTGTTTCATCACCAAATATTTGAGAAATATTTTGATCGACTTCGTTTGTGAAAATAAGACCTGGATCGTTAGTTTCGAGATCTTGAGGAAGGATAAAATCCGTTGTAGAAAGCACCACTGCCCTTTCGATTGCATTTTCCAATTCCCTAACATTCCCCCTCCAAGAATTTGATTCTAATTTCTCGATAGCTTCAGAGCTAAAACCTTTGAGAGGGATGTTGTTTAGTTGTGAAAATTTTTTTAGAAAATATTCACTGAGTGGAAAAATATCATCCTTTCTTTCTCTAAGAGGTGGAATGTAAATGGGTATAACATTTAGTCTAAAAAAAAGATCTTCTCTGAACTTTCCTTCACAGACCTCTTTGCGAAGATCTTTATGGGTGGCACAAATGATCCTAGCACTCATTTCACGGTACTGATTTTCCCCAATTCTTTTAATTTTCCTCTCCTGAAGGACTCGAAGCAGTTTTGCCTGTAAAGAAATGGATAGATCTCCAATTTCATCTAGAAACAAGGTACCATTATTTGCCTCCTCAAAGAGTCCTATCTTTTTTTCGTGTGCTCCCGTGAAAGAACCTTTAGCGTGTCCAAATAATTCCGATTCAAGCAAAGTTTCAGGAATGGCAGAGCAGTTAATTGGGATAAAGGGTCCATCTTTTTTAGAACCAAGTTCATGAACCGCTCGAGCAATAACTTCCTTCCCTGAGCCTGATTCACCTGTAATTAAAACATTTGAACGTGAATTTGATACTCTTTTTGCAAGCTCTAGAGCCTTTCTGAATCCTGATGATTTTCCAATAATTCCGTGCGGAGTAAGGAACTCTTCATTTAATAAATTTTTAAGGTTATTGTTCTCATTTTGTATTTCATTTAAAAATAAAGCCCTTTGGAGCGATATAAGCAGTTGAGGAACATGAAGAGGTTTTAAAACAAAATCATAAGCACCCAAGTCAATCGCCTCTACAGCGGTTTCAACACTCCCCTCTGATGTCATCAAAATGATAGGAAGTGCCTGATTTGTTTTTCTAATTCTTTTAATAAAATCCATTCCTGATAGTACCGGAAGTTTCAAATCACAAATGATCACATCAGGACCTATCCTTTTATGTTCAATTTCAATAATCGCTTCTTCAGCGTTAGTAAAGGAAATAGACTTGTATCCTTTTTGCCGGAAAAAGCTTGAAAGTAAATCCAATAAATCATGATCATCATCAATTATGGCTATGCTAGACGATTTATTTATTTTCATTATGTTAATATTCCTCGATTAAAGTTTGGCCCACTATATTTATCTTATTTCTCTGTGACAAGGATGACTGAGTAGTGGGAGTTTGGGTTTTCAAGTCCATAAGGGTGTTTCAACATGAGGATTTAGGAAAAATTAAGGACAAATAAAAATAAATAAAATTATCCGATGAGATTAATATTGGAAGGATGTTCTGAAAGTAATATCTTTTAGTAATGAAAATAAATGAAACTTTAGAAAGTCTTAGGGTGAGTTATCAAGCTTCAAGTTTAGATGCAAAGGATTGTGATTCAGATCCACTCATTCAATTTGATCAATGGTTGCAACAAGCAATTTTAAGTAAATGTGATGAGCCAAATTCATTTATTCTTTCCACCGTAAAAAATAATCGTCCTCGTGGCAGAGTTGTTTTATTGAAAGGGATTCACAATTCTGAGTTTGTTTTCTATACGAATTACAAAAGTGCCAAAGGCGATGAAATTGAAAAGAATGAAAATGTGGCACTAACCTTTCTTTGGTTACCTCTTCAGCGTCAGGTTCGTATAGAAGGTAAGGTGACTAAGGTTCCAGAAGCAATTTCTGATGATTATTTCGGAAAACGTCCCCGTGGCAGCCAGATTGGGGCGATAGCCTCTCCTCAAAGTATGATCTTAGAGAGTCGCAAGTCACTAGAGGAGCTCTTTTTAAGAGCTGAAGAAAAATTTGAAGGAGAAGAAAAACTTCCTCGGCCCAATCATTGGGGAGGGTATGGTATTACGCCTGATTACATAGAGTTTTGGCAGGGACGTCCAAATCGGATGCACGATAGAATCTGCTACAAAAAAGATTTAGATCAGTGGAAGATTTATCGGCTTGCTCCTTGAGAAATCCTCAACAGTTCTGAAAATATCATGCCCCAAATTAAGCCAACAAGAATTCCTCCTAAAATATCACCTGGATAATGCACTCCAAGATAAATACGGCTAAATGCCACCAGACCAGGCATTGTCCAAAGAATGAATAACCATGGCTTCTTAAAATTAAGTATCCGTGAGGAAAATAAGACAAGTGCAACTGAATTTGCCGCATGAGATGATACAAATCCAAATCTTCCGCCACACTTTTGACCAAAAGAATAAATTAAATGTGTGAGCTCAATTTCTTTGCAAGGTCTTAGCCGCCCTACAAAATTTTTCAGAATATAAGAAGAGGTCACATCACTCGCTGTCATGGTTAGACAAAGAAACAATAAAAAAAGCAACGTACCTTTAATACCCACCGATTTATAGGAATGAAATACAAAGAAAAGGATAAAGGGAGCCCAGATGAATTGTCCAGACAGGATTTTCATAATCGGGTTAAGAAAAGAATGATGAAAGGAGTTCAGATATAAAAAAAGTATTCGGTCTAAATTATTGATTTCTTCAATCATCACAATAAAGTACCCATGATTTTTTTGAATCTAAGCCTGAATACATTAATGACTGCTTCAAAAATAATTTTTCGGCTCATTTTTGATTTTCCATTCGTGCGCTCCCAGAAGGTAATGGGAACCTCGATGCATGAAAGTTTTTTTGACCAAATTTTATACTTTAATTCGATTTGAAAAGCATAACCAATGGAGAAAATCCGATCTAAGTTGAGCGAAGATAAAGCTTTATTTGAGTAGCAATTAAATCCTCCAGTAGAATCAGAGAAAGGTATACCTGAGACTATTTTTGCATATATAGAAGCAAAGTAAGATAGAAGTAACCGTTGCATAGGCCAGTTCATGATTCTTATCCCACCGATATACCTTGAACCAATAGCAAGATCATAATCACCTATTTTTTCCAGAAAGCTTGGAATGGAATCGGGATCATGTGAGAAATCACAATCCATGGTGATGACTGCTTGAAAATTTTTTTCCAGTGCCCACCTAAATCCCATTATGTAGGCCGTACCTAATCCCAGTTTCCCACTTCTTTCAAGTATAAAAAGATTTTGTTTCTTGTTTTGGAATTCTTTTACAATCTTTGCAGTGCCATCTGGTGAGCCGTCATCAATAATCAAAACATTTAATGTCGGGTGAAGGCTATTTAATGTTTCAAGCATTTTTTCAATGTTAGCAATTTCGTTGTAGGTTGGTATGATAACAACAGATTTATCTAAAGTGATCAAAACTAAGGCCTTGGCTAAATGTTATGCTTATTTTGTAACACATAAAACCCTTTTTGGCGAACATGACTAAAAACTTAAAGCTGTTTCTGACTGTTCTTTTTTTATTTCAAATTATAATTTCAAGCGGGTATGAACTCGCTCATGACGAAGCTTACTACTGGTTATTCTCACAACACTTGGATTGGGGTTATTTTGATCATCCACCTTTTGTTGCACTTATAATTAAGGCGCTGTATTTTCTTCCTAAGTCAGAGTTAAGCGTAAGAATGGGTTTTATCATATGTCAGTTTGGTGCCCTCATCATTCTCTTATTACTTACTTCCTTTAACTTCACATCGTTGTTGCTTTTTTTTAGTTTTCCTCTGGCTTCTTTTTCTGGATTGTTTGCCCTGCCAGATACTCCCCTTCTCTTCTTTTCCTCATTGTATATTTTTCAACTAAAAAAATACTTAGAAAACTCGTCAAATAAAAATTCTGCTTTCCTAGGCTGTATTATTGCTTGCATGATTTATGCTAAATATCATGGAATACTTTTGGTTTTTTTTACGATAATTGCTCTCCCAAAACTTTTTTTAAGGCGAACCTTTTACCAAACCGCTTTTCTATCAATCTTGTGTCTTATACCCCACCTCTGGTGGCAATACCAAAATGGATTTCCAACCTTTCAATACCAATTATTTGAAAGGCCCTCTGCCACTTTCAGTTTTTTAAGATCACTAAATTATTTAGTTTCCGAGGTCTTCTTGGCTGGTTTATTTATGGGGCCAATTGTCTGGTATATTGTCTTTAAATTTAAATCTAGGTCAGATTTTGAACGATCCTTGAAATTTATTTCATTTGGAACAATTATTTTTTTCCTTGTATCCTCCATAAATAAAAAAATGGAAGCAAATTGGTCTGTTTTTCTAACACTTCCCTTGATTTATCTTGTGTGTTTATCTCAGGTTTCAAATACCAAGCTTTTCCGTAAAATTCTTTGGATTTCTTTTATTACCGTATTCTCCTCTCGAATATTATTGATACTTCCTCCTGAATCAGTGGGAATAAAGAGATTAAAAGAGTTTCACGGTTGGAAAAACTTTTCATTTGAAATTAAAAAAAGATGTGAAGAGGGTTCGATCCTCGCAAATAATTATCAAATGGCGTCAAAACTCTCATTTTATCTTGATCAAGAAATTCATGCTCTAAATTATCGCTCAAGAATGAATCAGTTTGATATCTGGAGGTTTGATCTTAAAGAACCGACAAATGATGTATGTTACATAACTGATAAAAAAGAATTTAATGGAGAACTTATTGGGAGTCCGGATGGGAAAACTATGCACATTGTAAAAAACGAGAGCATGGAAAGGCTTAGAGAGTTAAAATCAAGTCAGAGGTAATTTACAATGCTTAAATTTAATCTTCAAAACTCTTATGACAAAGTAAAATTCTTAACGGTATTGCAGTTTTTTATCGTACTTATCGCTTTTATCGCTGAAGCTTTTGTTACCAGGAGTGTTTTAAATTTTTCTTTTATCATTCAGTTTATTCTTTTAATTTTGGCCTATAATTTTTATTATTCTGCTCTTATAAATTTGTTTTATTCCTTCTGGAACATGTCCTTTATTTTCGCAATTTATTATTTTCTTACCATGACGAGAAATTTTTTAATTTTAGGCCACCCTCTCATCGGGTTTATGTTTCTTTTAAGTATCATATTTCTCATTTCGGCTTGCTACATTATTTCTTCTCCACTTTATTACCCAAGGTTTCATTGGTGGGAATATGATTTTCGCTTTCGTACCGACATAAAATGTTGGGTTGAAGTGGATGGGCTGCAGTTTAGGGGAAGGCTTTCAGATTTAAGACGAGGCGCTGCCTGCCTGGAGCTTTTTCAATCTGTACCAATAGGACACCCTATTAATATAAATACGCACATTTTGAATCAAAATTTTCATCTTAATGCAGAGGTTAGATCGAAGAGAGAACCCATCATTGGTCGCTCTATTATTTATGGCATAAAATTTACCACTGAGGATCTTGAGCAAAACCAACGTCTAAAATTTTTAACTAATTTTTGGAAAGAAAGTAAAAAGATAAAAATCCGTAATAAGTTTTCCAACACCGTAAAATCATAAAATGAAAACAGATTTGTCTGATCATCTTTGGTTCATGTCTTTAGCCATAGAGCAAGCTGAGCTTGCGTACAAATCACAGGAGGTTCCAGTAGGGGCAGTTCTCGTTTCTCCAGATGGTGAAATTTTATCAAAGCAATACAATTTGAAGGAGTCACATTTTAATCCCACTGGTCATGCGGAAATCTTAACTCTTATTGAGGGAGCAAAAAAAAATCAAAATTGGCGTCTTTCAAAATGTACTTTATATGTGACCTTGGAGCCCTGCCCAATGTGTCTTGCTGCAATGGTCCAGGCTCGGATCAAGCGGTGTGTATTTGGAGCTTATGACGGTAAGGGTGGCGCCCTAAGTTTGGGCTATAACCTTCATCAAGACAAAAGACTAAACCACCAGTTTTCGCTAGTTGGTGGAGTTAAGCATTTTGAATGTTCAAAAATATTATCCCAATTTTTTAAAGAACGAAGAAACACCTATAGATTGAAGAATTAGTTGTCTGAATCAAAAAAGCCATGATAAAAGTCAATCTTCAACCTTTATTTAATTCGTGGAGATGTGTCCGAGTGGTTGAAGGAGCACGCTTGGAAAGCGTGTAATGGTGAAAGCCATTCGAGAGTTCGAATCTCTCCATCTCCGCCATTTTTTACTACATAAAATTCCATTTCTGCAAAATTACCCTTAGCAAATCCCCTTTTTTGATAGCAAAAATAACGATTTCTTTTTTGCTTAGTATGCGTCTCTTTACAACCTAGTTGAAGATGTCTAGTATCAGTGTCGGCAGTCTGACTCAGATGAGCATTTCGCCGTCAACCCCGCCAGGCCAGGAATGGAGCAACGGTAGCGGATTGAAGTGTTGTGTTTGTTTTAGGCTGCTGTTTCATCAATCGGTTCTTATAAACTCTTACATCAAAAATTTCTTGATATTTTCATAGCGTCTGCGCCATGACATAGTATTGTTGCTCCCCTATTTTGCAGCTCTTAAATCGTTAATCATTTTGGAGATTTATGGCCTACCAAGTACTGGCCAGAAAATGGCGCCCCAAGCAATTTGAAGATGTTGTTGGACAAGAACATGTCACCAGGACCCTTCAGAATGCAATTAAGCAGAATAAACTTGCTCATGCCTATTTGTTCACTGGAACACGAGGAGTGGGTAAGACGTCTATTGCTCGTCTTTTTGCCAAGGCCATTCGATGTGAAAATCGAAAAGAAAATCTTAATCCCTGTTTAGTATGTGCTTCTTGTAAAGATATCGATTCGGGTAGCTCCATGGATTACTCGGAAATAGATGGAGCATCTAATAACAGTGTCGATGATGTGAGATCGTTAATTGAGAATGTTCAGTATCTCCCTACGGCTGGAAAACATAAGATTTACGTCATTGATGAAGTTCACATGCTTTCCGTGGCGGCATTTAATGCCCTTCTTAAAACATTAGAAGAGCCACCAGAGCATACTGTATTTGTTCTCGCTACAACAGACCCACATAAATTATTAGGCACTGTTATTTCCAGATGCCAGAGGTATGATTTCAAAAATGTGCCTACTGATCAACTGGTTGAACATCTTAAAATGATCTCTATTGCAGAAGGTATTACATTTTCAAATCCTCTAGTTATAAAGAAGTTAGCGGAACTAGGAAAAGGATCAGTAAGAGATACACTCTCAATTTTCGATCAGGTTTTAGGATTAACTTCAAATAATCAAATTACAGAAGAGTCATTTTCTTTAGCACTAGGTCTTGCTGGTTCATCGGTCATGAGAGATTTCCTTTCATTTTTATTGAAGGGAGAAGCAAAAAAGTCTTCTTTAATATTCAGACAATTGATAGATGAAAATGTGGATTTGAAAAAATTGTGTGATCAGGTACTTGATGGTTTTTATCGGATGATAAATTCTCTTAATGATGAAAAAACTTTTAATAGTGAAGATATTATTCACCCGGATGCTTTACAAGAGGTTACAGTCGCTGAATTATTTTGGATTTATGAAACCTTGGTGAAAGACTTTCATTGGGCTTTGTCGACCATCAATCCAGAAAAAGTAATTTTAATTATCCTCCAAAAAATTTGTCTTAGAAGAACGATACTTTCAGGGGATGACATAAAGGTGAGCTCTATATCGCAAAAAGATCAGAGTGAATCGGAAAGCTCTCAAACAAAGATGCATTCTACATCTGATATTAAATTAAATAGAAGTTGGAACGATTTTCTTTTGCATTTAACACAAAAGTCTCCGGCGACGGCCACAAATCTTGGTCATGGTAATTTACTTCATGAAATAGATTTTAATTCAAGGCCCCTTTCTATTGATATTGCCTTTCCGGAAGATGCCGCTGTTTTTAAGGAATATTTGGAAGAAAAAGACGTAAACGAAAGATTAAAAAATCACCTTGCTGATTTTTATAATGTAGATGTTCGTGAAATAAAATTTAGAACAAAAATTATAAGCCATCAGGATAAAGCGGATAAAAATTTTAAAACAAAGCTTGAAATTGAAGATGAAGAAAAAAATCTTAAACATGAAGAGAAACGTCAAAAAATTTTAAATAATCCATTTGTTCATGAAGCGCAGAAATTATTTAACTCGAAAATAGATAAGATAGTACTTAATGATTAGGAGGATCCCATGAATATGAATAATCTCATGAAGCAGGCTCAACAAATGCAGTCAAAACTTGCTATGCTTCAGAATGAACTTTCAGAGAGAGAAGTAGAAGCCTCCGCAGGTGGCGGAATGGTGAAGGTAAAAGTTAATGGAAAACAGCAACTCCTGAGTATTTCTATTAACAAAGAGTGTGTCGATCCCAATGACGTCAGCAC
>CANHIY010000064.1 GCA_947461175.1 Bacteriovoracaceae bacterium | reverse complement strand
TGGGATCAATGGAGAGACCATTCGGAAGAGTTGGAGAGATGGTGCAACTTGTGATGGGAGCTCCGTTAATCTCATAAAGATTAGGAGTCGCAACAAAGGGAACAGAAATATATCCAATAAAACCACCCATGGAATAAGTCACAAGTGGTGGGTAGGGAGTGATGTTGATGAGAATACTTGCGTCTGAGGATCCTACTGCATTGGTGGCGGTGACGGTATAGGTGCCAGAGATCACCTCACTTGGAGTTCCGCTGATCACACAGGTGGACTGATTAATAGAGAGCCCTGCTGGAAGAGCTGGGGTTGTTGTACAGGAAGTGACGGGCTCCCCTCTGGTATTAAAGACTGAGGGCTGTGCCCTGAAGGGAAGAGAGATTTGTCCCGCTCCAGAGATGCCATTAAAGCTCATAAGTGGTGGGGCCGCCACACTTAATGAAAAGGTACTCTCAGAGGAGCCGATGGCGTTGGTCACTTTGACGGTGTAGAGCTTGTAGAGTAAGTAGTCCGGAGTCGCCCCACTAATCACACAAGTGTTGGGATCAAGGGTGAGACCAGTTAAGAGAGCTGGTGAGACAGTACAGTTGGTGATTGGAGAGCCGTTATCGTAGAGGGTAACAGGATTAATAGTGATTTGAACCATCATCCTTGAGGCCGTATGGGAGGGGTAAGTCAGCATAGGGGCCGAGGACACAACACTGAGAGAGACATTGGCCTGACTCATTCCCGCGCGGCTAAGGGCCGTGACCGTATATGATGTAGGAGCCATCAGGGCCACAGGAGTTCCGGAGATCACACAATCAGGGCTACTGATGGAGAGACCCTGGGGAAGAGCTGGCTCAATGGTACACGTTGGAGGAAAGCCCTTATCATCAAAGTTTGTGGGAGCAATGGACATGAAGTTACGGACGAGACCTCTGGTGTAAGCATCTTTGTAGGAAAAAGAAACCACGTTAAGGTCAGTGGTGGAGTAACCAGTTTCGGACATAGGGTTTTGACAAGAAGAAATGATGAAGAGAAAAGTTAATAAAATAAATTGGTAAAAACTTACCCTCATAGAAAAGACCCTATTAAAACCATTTGAAGAAACCATCTTAAGGCTCATCGTCAGTCTACTTTTTTCATTTAAATAAATAGTTAAATCCCTAAGAGATTATAAGGCCAAAGGGGTTGTAAAAATCAGACTTAATAATATCAAGAATATAGAATGAGGGAGAAAAAAGCCTAAGCCATTGAAAAGGGTAAAAAAGGCAAAAAATGCCCAGTAAAGTGGGCAGAGGTACAACAAAAAAAATTGTTTCTCATTTTTAATTTATGAAATGAATCTTTCGTGGCCTAAAACTCTTCAACAGGCGTCTCATTAAAAACTTCATCTGAAACGGGGGCATTTTCGAGTTTTATTTCTCCGCAGAGAATGGAGATTTGGTTAGTTCCATTTTGATTAGGGATTCCAGCAAAGTTTGCAAAGGCCTTGACGATGACGGATTTACCGAGAAGATTTATATCATTTTCACCGGAGCTTGCACCAGAGGAGCGGAGGTCATTTTCGAGAGCAATAAGGGAAGATGTTTCATTAATTTGATAGGACCTGGTGACTCCATTATCATTGGGGATAGCGATAGATAAGGCCCCACAGGGGATATTTAGATAAGTGTAGTGGAGCTGAATGAGATTTGAGGGAATGCCACTCATGGATAAGTTCATCTTCACTTCATCATTTTGAACAATAATCCTGGCACTTCCTTTGAGGTTAGATAGATTCATATCGGTGGTATTTAAATCAGCATAATAAGAAGTGTTTCTTTGATCTTCATTTGAAATGGTGTCATTGGTTGATTCAAAATTTTTATAATCTTCATCATAGAACTCTTTGCATCCACCGATGAAACTTAACATTATGAAAATTTTAAAATACTTCATCATTTTTCATCTCATTTTTTAGTCAGCGAGGTAATTAAAGATTTCAGATTTTGTCGCCAAAAGCTGCTTTAACTTTCTTCCATTTTTGTAACGCTTAGGACGGACTAAAGTCCCGTCACAAAGTTTTCCTTTTTCATCTAATTCAGTTATTTCCTGAGAAAATTCTTGTTTGGTTAATCTAGTTTTTGGATAAAGGGATTTAAATTCTCCATAAATTCCATCTAATGCCTCACCACCCTCTTTGCGGGATTCGTAAATGAGACGGAGAAGATTTTGATTCCTAAAAAAGTTCGCTACTGCAATCCCCTCCTGGGTGGTGGAAATCCCGAGAGAGGTAACACTACCTAAGAATGCCCCTCCAATCAAAGCGGCAAGGTCAGCAAAACCAAAAGTGGGAGCACCGCTAAGTCTAAATAAACCTATCCCCACAAAGGCCCCGCCCACAAATCCAGTGACTCCGGATCCAGCGATGATGACTGGTGCAAGCCCTATTTTAAGTCCAAGCTGTTTTCGTCTTTTAAAGTACTCATCTCCGCAGGTGAGTTCCTCGGGGGTGGATTCTGTCCATTCCCGGATCTCTCTTATTTTTGTCTTTTCCCCTGAAGCATGGGCGAGAGAAGAGGCCAGAAGAAGGAGGGAGAGAAATTTTTTCATAAATAGACCTCAGATTGTGATGATGAAAAATCATAACCTAAGGTTCATTTAATGCAAGAAATTGTGAAAAAATTACCAGGAAGGACGAGAGGTCTGAGGGATTTATGACTTCCCTGAAAGGGGTCCTAAGGCCTTAAAAATCTCTTTTTTAGTGGCGAGCCTTTGTTTTAATTTAGTGCCTTTTTTATAACGGCGTGGCCTTACAAGAGAACCATCACAAAGTTTCCCATCCTGATCCATTTGAGAAATCTCTGCCTTAAACTCTTCTTTTGAAAGTTGAACTCCAGAACTGTGGCGCTTAAAATCAGCATACCACTGATCCAAGGCCTCTCCCCCTTCATGATGAGACTCATAGATGACTCGCAAAAGATGCTGATTCTTAAAGTATCCAACAAATGCTGAAATTTCTTCCGTCATGGCAACCCCAAAACTTCCCACCGTGCCTGCCATTGCCCCAAGGGCCAAGGCCGCAAGATCCGCGTAATTTCCATTCGGAAGACCACTGAGTTTAAAAAGCCCCACTCCCCCATAGGCCCCACCGACAAACCCCACCACCACAGACCCAGGAAGAACCACGGGTGTAAGTCCCATTTTAATGGCAAGTTGTTTTCTCCGCTTAAGGTACTCATCCACACAGGTATAAGACTCCCCTGTCTCCCTGGCCCAGACCCTGATGTCTTTGATTCTTTCTTGAGGGACAAAGCTTGCCTCTCCAAAAGAAGTGTTCATTAAAAAGAGGAAGATGAAAGAGGAGAAAAATAAAAATTTTGTCATAAGAAGTTCTCTTGGTTTTAAGGAATCTCAGCGAGGTAGTGAAAAATTTCTTTTTTGGTAGCAAGGTTTTGTTTAAGTTTTTTGCCTTTTTTATAGCGTGAATTTTTAACTAATGATCCATCACAAAGGACCCCGATGGAATCAAGGTAAGAGAGCTCTTCCACAAATTTCTGTCTTGTGAGAGAAGATTGAGGAAATGTGATTTTAAAATGTTGATAAAATTTTTCCACCATCTCGCCCGTTGTGGTTTTTGTTTCATACAATAGCCGCAAAAGTGCCTGGTTCTGAAAAAAATTCACCAAGGAGAGCACTTCTTCAGTGGTTCCAAGAGTTAAACCAAAGGTGCTACCAACGACTCCACCAATCGCCAGGGCCACCACATTTCCAAGTCCCCCATAGGGAATGCCACTTAATTCAAAAACACCGGCTCCAGCTAAGGCCCCACCATATCCACCCACCACAGTTGAACCAGCGATGATGATGGGAGCAAACCCTATTTTTAACCCAAGCTCTTTTCTTCTCTTTAAATACTCATCAAGACAAGTTTGTGACTGGTCAGATGTCTCTAACCACTCTTTAATTTCTCTGATGGAGTTTTTCTTCTGGGCCTCAGAGGCCCCCTCTGCGAGAGGCAAGGAAAAAAGAAAAAAGAGGAGCAGACAATAAACCTTTTGCATGGACCCTTTATCTTGCACAAAGGACTTGAGAGGAACCTTAAGAGCAAGAAATTTAAAGTTTTTATCACCAATTAAGTTAGTGTGAATAAGATTTAATTTAAATGAAAGAGAATTGGAAGTAGCAAATCACTTAAGTCGTAAAAAGTTATAAAATTGATCATTTTTTTCAAAAGACTAACCCACAAACCACTTCGTTAGACATAGAAGGGCGCCATTGAGAAAAATTAGTTGTTGTACTCCTTAAGTTTTTCATTGAGCTTATCTAAATTATCCCGCCAACTCCCTTGAGGTTTTTGTCCCTCACCTTCGGCTTTTGGCACCTCTTTAATCTCACGGTCCGTCTCAAAAACTTTTTTCACCAACTGATAAAAAGGAGAATCCTTATCAACACTCGAAAGATCATAATAATTCATAAAGGCCTCTTCATCTTTAAAGGCGGAAATCTCCTCGAGTGTGAGTTTCCTCTCCTCCCTAGCTGCCTCACCAGAGCTTAAATTCTTAACGATAACCACTTTCTCAGGAGGTATCAGGGGAAATGTATTTTTTTTCTCATCAGTCACCTCAACATTACCTTCCGTGACAGCAAATTCAGAAATTTCAACTTTTTCTTTCTTGTGGTGATTCATTAAAAACTCTGTTCCACGGATGCCCATGACCGCAAGATTGGTTTTAAGATTAAGGTCCCCTTCCTTTGCCTTATTTTTAATAAGGCCCTTCATCTGACCTTTCACAAAATTTATGAGCATTTTTCGGTCCGTCTTATCGGAGTAGTCAAACTTTTCAATTTTCACTTCTGAATTTGGTCCAATGGTAAAAACGCTATCATCCACCATAAGGATTTTGGCAAAAGACTTTTCTTGAGTCACCACCACATCATGAACTTTGAGGCGGGCCCCTTGTTCGATGGGATTAAGTCCCTCCTGATTCCTAACCTGCACATCACCCTTGGCGATTTTAACTTCTCCCGCGTAGCTTGGGATCACTTTGCCAGTGTCCTTATTAAGCTTAAAATCATTGGCAAAAACGGTCATCGATATCAATACTAAAAATGGTCCCACGTTCTTTTCCTCATGAGGTTTGCGTTATTCATTTTTGAACTATTTTCAACGGGATGATTAATCTCACTCCCCTCTTAAATTATGAAATAGTATAGAAAATTATGCCACGAAAAAAACTTATCCGAACCACAGATTTCCCTTATCACGTCACAACCCGCGCCAATAATCGAGAATGGTTTCAACTCCCTCTCCCTGAGGTGTGGAGCTACTGCCTAAAGTCTTTGACCTATGCCCATGAAAAAATTCCTGTGACCTTCCACTCATTTGTTTTAATGAGTAATCACTACCACCTCCTGGTGAGCACTCCGAATGCTGACCTTGATAAATTTATGTACTTTTTTAATAAACATTTGGCGGATCAGCTCCGGATCCATTCAAAAAGAATTAATCGGGTATTTGGAGGCCCCTATTCCTGGAGCCTCGTGGATTCGAAACCCTATCTTTTTCATGTGGTAAGGTATGTTTTTCAAAATCCTCTTAGGAAACAACTTGTTTCAAAAGTGGAGGACTACCATTTTAGTTCTCTTTTTAGTGAAATCAGAGGAGGAACGTTTCCTTTAGAAATTCATTCACCACTGGATCGCCCACACATAGATGGAGAGGTTCTTAGGTGGCTTAATGAAATTCCTTCTTTAAGAGAAAATTCTTTTATTCAGAAGGGTTTAAGAAAATCAACATTTGCCCTGGCAAAGGATTCAAACACGGGGAAAGAATATCAAACCTCCTCCGTTCCAGTGCTTCAGTCTTGATTCTAGATTTGTGACGCAGATCTCATGAGAAAAAGATCGTGGGAGCATTTTAGACTTTACTCCACTTTAGTCTGTGGTAAAATGGACTTATGTCTACTTTACTGCATGATCGATATTTAAAAAAATCCATAACAGAGGACCTAGAGGAAAAGATGGTTTTCTTGGGAGGCCCCAGGCAAGTTGGAAAAACGACCTTCGCCCAGTCGCTTCTCAAAAAATACAAAACTGGACATCCGGCCTATTTAAACTGGGATGATGTCGAGCAACGTAAAAAAATCCTCGAAAAAAACTGGCCAATAGACGAGAGTCTCATCATTTTTGATGAATTACATAAATATGCACGTTGGCGGAATTTAATAAAGGGATTCTACGATACCCAGAAAGGGTCTCACTCCTTTTTAATCACGGGTTCCGCCAGACTGGATTATTACCGTAAGGGCGGAGATTCGTTACTGGGGCGGTACCATTATTATCGCATGCACCCCTTTAGTGCTCGGGAATTAGGGGGATCAGATCAAGATATAAAAAGTTTACTAAAGTATGGTGGTTTTCCGGAACCTTTATTTAAACAAAGTGAAAAAACATTAAGACGATGGCAACTTCAGCGACTAGAGCGCGTCGTTCGTGAAGACTTAATAGATTTAGAACGAGTTAAGGAAGTTTCTCTTCTAGAAAGACTTGCCGATGCGTTGCCCGATCGAGTGGGATCTCCACTTTCCGTGAAAAACCTTGCACAGGATTTGCAGGTTGATTTTAAAACTGCAGACCGCTGGATTCATATTCTCGAGAACCTTTATTATGCCTACCGAATTCCTCCCTTTGGATCACCCAGAATTAAGGCGGTAAAAAAAGAGCAGAAGCTCTATCTTTGGGACTGGAGTGTGGTAGGGTCTGAGGGAGCGAAATTGGAAAATTTTGTGGCCGGGCATTTACTAAAATTTTGTCATTTTGTTGAGGATACAGAAGGGCATAAAATGGAATTACGTTTTTTGAGAGATGTCTACAAGCGTGAGATCGATTTTATTGTCTTAAAAAATAAAAAACCTCTTTTTGCCGTTGAATGCAAATCAGGTGAAAAACAACTCTCCCCCCACATCCCCTACTTTTTAGAACGGACATCTATTCCTAAATTTTATCAAGTTCACTTAGGTAAAACTCATCGGGCACCCATGGACAGAGTAGAAATTTTACCTTTCACAAAATTTTGTGTGCAGGAAAATATTCCCTAAAAAAAGTCCAGGTTCGTAACAGGCGTAAAATCTATCTTTCTAGAAATCTCTAATCTTGGGACATTGATAAGTGCCGAATTTCCTTAAAGGGAACCATCTCATCTCATTTTAAATCAATCTACTAACGCAAACCTCATGAGGAAAAGATCGTGGGACGATTTATGCTCAATTTGTAGTCACCACCCTGTAAGTTTGGTTCATTTAAAGAATCAAGAGTTACCTCAAGGTAATATAAAGCCTTAAGAATTTATTTAGGAGGAATTATTTATGGGTTTGTTGAAACGAATTTTTTTACTGTGCCTCATCACATACATCCCCCTAAGTGCCAGGGCCGATTGTATTAGTGATGGTGGAGATCCAGCTACCTGTCAGCTTATTGACTCAATCAACAATCTAAATGACCAGCTTCAAGGATTTCAAGATTCCTTTAGTAGCATACAAGACTTAACAGATGTGTTGGTAGGCATTGATTTCAATACCCTTTTAACTAACCTTCAAACGAACATCAATGATAAAATAAACAATATTAATCTTGGTCCCTTAGAGCCTGTTCGAGATAGAATAGGTCTACCTGCAACTATTGGCCTTGGAGTTTTAGCAATTCCTGCAGCTGTAAAAATAAGTAAAATTGCCATTAATACTGCTGTAAAAGGTTTAGTCGCTACCTCTCAAAAACTTCATGAACTCATCACTCGGAAGAAAAGAGATAAAGAGTGGTTAGCAGAATTTTATGAAGCTCAAAAAAATTGGGAAAAAATGTATGCAGTATCTAAAAAGTTAGAATCACAAATCGTTCACCTATCGGCGGCCATGAACTTAAACCTTCTTCTAAACAAAAGTAATGAATACATTCAGCAACATGGTTCAGAATTGGCAATTAATGGTATATTTGCTGAACTTGAAGCTCAAAGAAGTATTATTGCTGAAGACTTAAAAACGGCCCTTAGAGCTAATAAACTCGAGACAGCAAGGGAGCTTAAGCACTTAGCTGCTATTGTAGAGAAACAGTACAACTCTGCTAGACAAGTTAAGTTGGTGCTGGCCGGAGGAATGGGAGGCATTTCTGAGTCATTTAAAGAAAGCTACAGGCAACTTCAACAGGTTGAGGGAGAACTTCAAAGGTCACGTGCCCATATTTTAGGCTCGGTAGATCTTTGGCAAAAGGATTGGGAAAAAGAATATAAAGAAACAGCAACTAAATTTAGAAGAGCACGACATAAAACTGATAACTTCTACCGAAAAGCCGTGAGAATCGCCCGCAAAGATAAATCGAAAAGCAAATTTAACCTAAGAATGCTGAGAATTTCTAACAAAATTGATAAATCTACTCATCAATTTGAAATCCAAATGATTGAAGAAACATTTAGTAAACAACTTGAAATTGCCAAGGAAGAGAGGAAAACAAGAGTAAAGAATGCAGACCTACTTTTTGTTAATTACTCTGCAAAATTTGGGGAACATCAAGCATACATGAATTGGTTTAATAAACTAACAATGCAACAAATTAATCTCAGTGAAGATGTCAAAATTCTTTCTGACCTCTATGACGGAATCACTACCGACGTTGACTCTTCCACAAGTAAATCAGAAGATGATGGAGAAGAAGAAGAAAATTCTCAGAGTGCTTAATTCTAAAGGATGGAGGAGACGAACAACTCCTCCATCCTTTTTTCTTATTTATACCCATTTTACTTTAATTTTAGGGTTGAAGTCCGAAGTGCCATATCATGTATGTTAAAAATGTTTTGAATAAGAAATTCATTCATAAGATAGATAAAATGAAAGAGACTGTGTAGTTGAATTTGAACCCTAACATTTAAAGGAGGATGGGTATAGTAGTCCTAAGTTCATTATCAAATAGTCATTGAGACATCGATTGTATTTTTTTCTTAACAATGAAAAGATCGTGGAATTCATTTTCAATTCTGAAAAACATCTCTTCTTTATTTAAAGCTTGATTCAGCAACTAGAAAAAAAATAATAAACACCATTCATGATATTTCTGTGCTTCCCCTTTCGATAGAGGCACCAATGAAGGGTGCTTTTTTCGTAAAGGAGTTTTATAGAAACAATCAGGATTCTGATGGGTGTACTTATCTGACACATTTTGAGCAGCTAACGCAAACCTCATAAGGAAAAGATCGTGGGCAGGGCAATCGAATTTCCCTTGGTTGCCCCGAATATTACAAGCTCTAGGTATTCTTTTCTCCAATTACAAAGATTTCTTTTTCTTCTTAAACTTCTAGTTTCTTTTTTTTCAGCTTTAAGGAGCTCCATTGCAAATCTTCGAACGGTTCCAAGGTTTTCTGCTGAAAACCCAATCCTTGAGCGGTTTAAATCTTCTCTAAATACCACGTCCAAAGTCCGATGAAGATTATTTTCAATCCCCCAGTGATGACGTACAGAATCTGAAAAATCATTGATACATGAAAGTGTCGTAAAATAATATTTCTCTTCTGTTGATGTCTTACCCTCAACTTCTCTTGTCCTTGTGACTTTTCCAAAAGAGCAAAGACCAGGAAAACGGTTTTTACATTCGATGATTTTTTGATCAAATCCATGGCCTTTACAATCATCAACTGAAATCATCTCATAGATTCTTTTTTCTTTGCGACCATGGCCTTTATCTTTCGTCTCCCTCGACTTAATTATTTTTTCATTTTTCAAATCAAACATATGTATTGCAAGCTTCATCATTCCTGCTTGATTCCCCTTTAAACCTATAACTGCATCTGCTTTTTTATCTGAAAGCTTGTTAAAAATTTTAGATGTTGCACCATTTGCATCTAACGTTACAATTTTATTTGTAAGATTTAATTTCTCAATCAATGATTCCATGGTCTTCTTTTCTCCATGACTTTTTTGATTTCTTGTTGAGATATGCCCCAAGCTTATACCATATTCATGTGCCCAAGCGCTCACCATTAAGACTGATCTTTGTTGGACCACACCGGATCTTTTTGATCCTGTAATTTGCTTCCCATCAATAGAGATAATTTCTTTTTTTGCAATCTCCTTCACCTTCAAGCTTGTCCATAAAAAAAATGCTTTTTCAAACTCTTCAGAGTCTATAATCGAAAATACTCGGGCATAGGTATCGTGGGATGGAATATCATTCGGAAGATCCAAATATTCTTTTAACCATTCAATATTTTCTTCGCACCAATCAACAATATCAATCCAAGTATCCGCCCCAGAAAGAACAGCACATACCGTGCTGACAAGTATATCTATTAAATTATGTCTTTTTGTTCTATTGATTCGCGGATCAGTGACACTCAAGAAGCATTTTTTTAAATCTGACTCAAGTTTAATTTTCAAGTTATTAACTCCTAGTTTTTTTCTAAAAGTTAGCAACAATTGCACTGAAGGCCATGGTGCAGGGCCGTAAGTAACCGATTTTAAACTTAGTCTATTTTAAATTAAATGCGATTGCCCTGAGATCGTGGGAGAAATTTTCTTGGTAATTCTCGGTGCGAATGGTGCGAGCGGTGACCCTTTGATGAGTAGTTAGTGCGAATTATCCAAGATTGTTAAAGCTGAACTTATCTCGGGTAGAATATGGAAATTCACCGGAGTAATGCTTTCTCACAGCGTATCCTGGGTAACGTCCAGCTCTTATGGCATCAATGAATTGTTCCTTCGTCAGCATTTGCTTATTGCGAACATCGAAGAACTCTATATTGGCCCCAGTTTTATTCTCTTTGACTTTAATGACAAATGATTTGGGAATGCGATTGATAATTTTAGCGCCTTTATATTTGCGAGAATCATTTGGCGTAATGATCAGTTCTCCACTTTTTAGCGCTTTCAGAAGCGCAAAAAATAGTTCCTCTCCTCTTTTGAACTTCTTGCCGTAGGCTCGCCCAAGTGAATTATTCCACAAATCCATATTTCTTGACCTGATTTCATTTATCCGCGGGTCAAATTCATTTAATCGCCCAAGCAATTCAGATGTCTCGTTACTAAACTCTATCACATACACAGCACTCACATAAGAGTGCCTCAGAGCATCTATGTCATTATCTGAAAGACCGTGAGTTTTAGGATTAATTTTTCCATTAGCATCTTTCGGCATTGGTTTGTAATGCTTGTCAATTAACAGATACAGCTCATCACGAGCGTCCGCCTTTAGGTCCCAGATTTTAATTCCAATTCTTTCAGGAATCATTTTTATACCTTAGTACATGGGCACTAATTACCAAAGAAAAAAGTACAGAACCATATGCTAAATACATACGCAGGGTGGACCATTGTGATTCATCTAAATGCTCAAAAGGTGTGTGAGCAAATGACACAAACATAAAAAAATTAAAAAAAGCTGCAACCAAAAGAAGAGCGATTATTGATTTTTTGAAATTCCTCTTACAATTACCTAAAGAAATATAAAAGCCGATATTGCAAAGCACGGACACAACTATCATCAACAAAACTATTTCAAATCTAGCTGGATATGGTGTGCCAGATTCATCGTGAAACATGATCCAAAGAACATAAAATAGAATCATTCCACCACAGAATAACCTGATACAAATATTTATAGTCTTCGCCTTCACAGATTCAAAGTTCATGTTATCAAAGTAACACATTTAAAGTTGTTGCGACAAGCAGTCTCACCTACCTGGCACCATTATTACTGTTCTTCGGGAAGGCAAAAAATGTATGTAGGCTGAGGATTAGCAAATTCGATTTTGCCTATTCGATTCAACTGCAAATCTGAAATTGTTTTTATCAAACTCATTTATTAAGCATATTTTTGTAACTCTTTCTCAATCTTCTTTGTATCTTTTACTGACCTTACTGGCCCACTCAAAACTTCAAACATCAAATGGAGATGTTCTTTTGTGGGAGCATCCGCCTCGGCTAATTTCCAAGCATAAGAAAGCAACCGGTCGACGGTATACTTATCTGTTTTGTAATTCATAAGATCGCTTACTCTTGTTTTAGGAAGCTCAAGCATCTCGGACAGTTCTACAGCTTTCAATCCATTCTTAACGACAAAGCGGACAAAAAGCTTGCAAAGAGAATACTTCATCCTTTCTTCCAACGAAGCATCTTTAGGTAAAGCTCGTGGAATCCTTCCTCGCTTAGCATCTTTCTCAACTTGTTCAATAAAGTCCAAAACAGCATCTGTATTTGGTATTACTTTTTTCTTCATAAATAACCTCTCAATCTAACCCTATATAAAGTGATCGTCCCAATCACTCCCTGATCATTTTTTAATGTTGTAAAAATCAATCGAAACTTCTTCCCAAGTTCAGTACCTTTCACTGGGCAGAGTAGTTCTACTGCAAAATAACTAAAGCCTTCCTCTTTTTTACTGGTGGCCAGTTCCATACCATCGAGTTCCAAAAGAAATTGACTAACATCAGCTGCAGAAAAGTTAGTTCGCCTCGCTATATTCAGTTCTTTTGTCTTTGGATCCAATCCATAGTTCACGTGATCAATTTCAATACGTGCCTTGGAATAACTTTCATCATTAAAGTTGATTGTCCGACTTAATGTCACCGTTACTACTTTCCTCGATCTGCCATGCTACTTATCTCCTTGAATTATCATAGCACAAAGCCTCAAAAGTTACTATATTTAGTAACACAAGCCGAAAGTAAGTTCGAATTGGTGCGAATGAGTATACAATCGTTAATAATTTCATAAGGTTAAATATCTATGCCAGAACTACCCGATGTAACTTCGGGGACAACACAAATCACAGGTATTTCAATTGTTTGTGAATGAACACTTATCTCGATTGAACATCATCATTTCACCCCATATAACTTGTTTTCATAACATTTCATGAGATCAGTCGGAAAAGTCGTGGTCATACTCACTCATGAGAAAAAGATCGTGGGCAGGGCATTTGGGACATTTTCTATAGTTTTGACAAATTTAAGCCAATAACTTAAAATTGACAAGTATGTGGATTAAAAGAGATATTTTCGATTTTATTCAATCTGCCCAAGGGTTTTATATCCAAATCATCATTGGACCCCGTCAATCTGGCAAGAGTTCATTGTGTATCATCCTAGGAAAAGATGAATTTAAAGAAATAAATTTTGATGATCTTCAAACCAGGACCCTGGCACAAACGGACCCAGCACTTTTTCTCTCATTAAATCCACCGCCACTTGTTCTGGACGAAGTTCAATATGTACCGAACTTATTCTCTCAGTTAAAACTTCTCGTGGATCTTGAAAAAAAGAAAAAAATATTAACACCGTCTTCCATGAAAATTGAACCCTCTCCCCATCAGGTCCGTTATAGATTAACAGGTTCAAATTTAATTCTCTTATCAAAAAACGTTTCTGAGACCCTGGTTGGTAGGGCCCAATATTTTTATTTAAATACACTTTCTGTTTCAGAAATAGTTCATAGTTTTCCTACAGTCACTCTTAGTGAAATACTTTTTAAAGGTGGTCTTCCGGAAATTTGGACAAATCCAGCTCTGAAAGTAACCTCCTATCTTAATGACTACATCATGAGTTACATTCAAAAAGATGTCGCCCAAAGTGCTGGTATTGAAAAACTAAGCGAGTTCGACAAAGTCCTAAGACTTCTTTCCGGAAGAGTTGGACAGCTCATAAATTTCTCTGAAGTGGCAAGAGACAGTGGAGTAAAGTCTGTTACGGTAAAAGAATGGACAAGTGTTTTGAATAAATCACAGCTCGTTTACTTACTTCTTCCTTTTGAAACTAATTTAAGTAACCGGCTCATCAAATCCCCTAAACTCTATTTTTGGGACTCAGGACTTGCAGTCAGGCTCCAAGGCTGGAGTGAAATTTCACCTATGTGTATTTCTCCAATGATAGGTGGTCTGTTTGAAAATTTAGTCTTAGGTGAAATAATTAAATTTAAAAATAATTACGGACAAGACTGGCCCCTCTATTTCTGGAGAACAAGAGAGGGAGAAGAAATTGACTTTATCCTTCAAACCGCCCCCAATGAATGGCTCGCTTTTGATGCTAAATGGAGTCAAAATCCCTCGCCTGAAATTCTCCCCACAAACTTTAAAAAATATTTTCCACATGTCGACAAAATCATTCTCATCACCCCAGAAGGTGAAGAAAAAATGCTCTCTAAACAGTGCCTGCAACTTCCGATTAAAAAACTTTCTGATTTCTTGAAAAAATTTAGTTTGTGATAGATTTAAATAGTTATTTTGCCAAGCTCCTTGATTAGACAAGAGAAATTTTGGCATAGTAGATATGTGCCGACAATTTCAATGTTTTTTGGAATTTTAATAAAGATGTATTATGAGGAGCATAATCCTCCGCATTTTCATTCTGAGTATCAAGGATTCAAAGCAATTTTTTTAATTGGAACAGCTGAAATGATAGAGGGAAAAGGATTTCCTCTTAAGGCACGAAGAATCGTTCAGGAATGGTGCCTTGAGCATAAGAAGGAACTAGTAGATAATTGGAGGTTAATGGAAATGGGTAAACCCCTTTTTAGAATACCTGGAGCAGACCAATGAGAAGTATACTATCCGTCATTCCACATGAATATTACCTGATTTGTGAATTGGATAATGGAAGAACTTACCGATATGATATGGGCTTTGTTTTAACTAGAAATTCTGAGATGACGGCTCCGCTCAAGGATCTTTCATTTTTCAAAAGAGTTTTTATTGAATCAGGCTCTTTAGCCTGGCCAAACGGATACGACATCCATGCCAATACCGTTTTAAGAGATTGCACAATTGTTCAAGAGAAATCTGCCTAATAAATTTTCGCCAAAAACCTAAATTTACAAAGAAGACAGTTTTTGAGTTTTTTTTACCTATTTTTTGATCATGAATTTCCAAAATAACTAAAACTATTTGATATGCTTTGATACTAAAAACTTTATGTGAGTCTACTCCATTTTAGTCTTGACCAAAATGGAATAAGCTCCCAGGATAAGTCATGGCCTTAAGATCTAGCATACAAACAAATCAAATCATCAAAGACCTTCATAAGAAAATCGTCATTTTGACAGGACCCCGCCAGGTCGGGAAAACAACACTTTCCAAAAATCTCATTTCATACTACGAGTGTTTAAATTATGATTCACATCAGGATAGAACACGGATCATTAAAAGCGAATGGAATCGAAATAAAGAACTCATTGTATTAGATGAAGTTCACAAAAAAAAAAATTGGAAATCTTGGATCAAAGGGATCTACGATACTGAAAAAAACCTCCCTATATTCTGGTCACCGGAAGTGCAAAACTCGATATTATAAAGAAAATGGGTGACTCCCTTGCTGGTCGCTTTTTTCAGCACAGGCTACACCCCTTTGACCTTAAAGAATTAAAAGGGCAATACCAGTCAGAAGATATTTTCCAGCGCTTACTTTACCTCGGAGGATTTCCAGAACCTTTTATCTCTAACTCACAAGATGAAGCTTCTAGGTGGAGAAAAACTCATCTTGATATTATCCTCCGGCAGGATCTAGCTGACCTTGGATCTGTGAGAAACATCCATGGAATTGAAACTCTGATCCTGCTATTAAGAGAGCGCGTAGGAAGTGGAATCTCCTATTCATCACTCGCAAGAGATTTAGAGGTTGATCCCAAAACTGTAAAAAACTGGATTCGCATACTGGAAGAGCTCTACATAATTTTTACCATTACTCCCTATTCAACAAAAATAAGCCGCACTCTTCTTAAAGAGCCTAAGATCTATTTTTATGATAACGGTCAAGTGGTGGGGGATGAGGGCGCTAAGTTTGAAAATCTTGTGGCCACAGCTCTTTTAAAAGAGCTCCATCTTTTGGAAGATTTAAAAGGTAGAACCACAGGCCTTCATTACCTAAAAACAAAAGAAGGAAAAGAGGTCGACTTTCTGATCACAATTGATCGGAAACCTGTCTTGATGATTG
>CANHIY010000063.1 GCA_947461175.1 Bacteriovoracaceae bacterium | reverse complement strand
TGTAGAGTTTATTTTAGCAGACAGAAAAAAGGTTTGGGTACAAGAAGAGAAAGAGAATATTGTCCGACCATTACTATTAACTTTTAGATTGGGACTATCTCATTTGACAAAATCTTGTGAACTTTTTCATCAGGGTCTGGGCCTCATTCATAAAGATTGTTCTAACCTGCCACTCCCAGATGGAAGAAGTGGTAGGGCAATTAGCTTTTTTGGGAAAAATGAGATGGAGATTTTTATCCTTCATGAGGATATTTATGATTTTCTGAACCCCTGATGATGACATTCTAAAGGCTTCAAATTCTCTTAAAAAAAGATCAAAACTTGTCCAGTAGGGAGTAAGTTTTCCTTTAAGAGGACGCCCATTCACCACATGTATATAAATTCCTGAGACTCTTCCTGGGTACTGTCTGGCAATTTCGGTGTAAACCTCGGGATCTTTTCCAAGATCATCTCCTAAAAAAATAAAATCATCAGGGGACGAATCCATGATCTTTTTGATGGCTTTTACCTTGTAGGAAAACTTATCCTCTGTAACATTTTTTCGAAGAACAAGGCCATGATACTCAATGCGTTTCTTGTTTAAGGTAGCTTTTATTTTATTTAGAAGAATTGAAGGAGAAGCTGAAAGGATATAGAGAGAATTTGAATAAGATTGAGATTCTTTAAAAAACTCTGGCATTCCGGTATAGACATCATCACCTAAAAAATCAGTTGGTCGCCCTCGTCCTTGAGTGATTTTAATGGTGTCATCCAAATCACTTAAGATAGAGGTGGAGGCAAAAACGTTTGAACCTAAAAAAATAAGGAGTGAAAAAAGAATGTTTCTCATGGGAGCAACCTCTCAAAAGAGTAAAGAAATTTCAAGGAATTTATTTCCTACTCGACCAGATCTGCTCCCCGATTCCCCGGCGTAGATCATTTAAATTGGCCTTATCAAACCAGTGGTGCTTGGTTGCATTTGAAAGAATGACGTGTCCCACCATCATATCAGGATCAATCCAAATGGATGTCCCAGTAAATCCCAGGTGACCAAAGGTAAGCTTCCCACAACCATGACCTGCAAGAGTATCATGTGGGTTCATTACCCTATCCCAACCAAATGAAAAGCGCTGTGAATGTTGAAGAAGATCTGATCTTACCTTTTGTATAAAATCCGTTTTTTCATGATAACTTAAAAGTGTTCGGCACAGACCACCTACAGTAGAGAAAAGTCCCGCGTGACTACAAAATTCGCCTATAACAAAAGCATTTGGATCATGCACAGATCCGTAATTTGGAAGCGAACCTTGGTAACCATATTGGGGTACCTGATGGTGTGGTAGTAAATCAGTCCAAAAAACTGTTTCCTTATCCCAAATATCCTGACAGATTTTTTTGGGATTAAGGGATTTTTTTTCCAGTTCTAACATGACTCTTAAAGATGAAAAATCAGAATAGAGGGTTTCACTTTCAATAACTTCGTAAGAAAGAATTTGCTCCCTCCAACCACTCTTCGGAAGAAGTCCCCATGATGGAAGTCCGCCTCTGTGATTAAGACAAAGCATCATCTCTTTATCAAAAACCTCAGGTCTTAAAAAATAAATCAAGGAATTTGTCAGAGGTTTTGTCAGAGAGGCCAGGTCAAAAGAGAGTGTTGGGTTTGAAACAAATTTAAGTTCCTCATCAAACTTATTTGCCTCAAAAGCCTCAAAAGATCCCTTCTTAAAATCAATGATTCCCACTCCAACAGCATCCATCGGTCCAAAAGGGAGAAGAGAGGAGACGACCTGGACGATATTTTTCATGACCATGAATCTGCTTATTCCTTCACCACTGCCTGGGCAGCAGCAAGTCTAGCAATCGGTACTCGAAATGGTGAGCAGCTTACATACTCTAAACCAATCTGATGGCAAAATTCCACAGAGGTGGGCTCACCTCCATGCTCTCCACATATTCCAGCATGAATGGAAGTGTTCGTCTTTTTACCCTCTGAGATGGCGTGCTTCATTAAAAAACCAACTCCCGCCTGATCTATAGAGACAAAGGGGTCCCGTGGATAAATATTTTTTTGGGTATAGCTTGGAAGAAATTTTCCAGCATCATCCCGGGACAGACCGAAGGTTGTTTGAGTTAAGTCATTTGTTCCAAATGAGAAAAATTCCGCCTCCCGGGCAATTTCGCCGGCCATGATACAGGCCCGGGGAAGCTCAAGCATGGTCCCCATTTTATAGTGAATCCTGTGATTTTTCTCTTTAAAGACTTTCTCAATCTCTGTCTTACACTCTACTTTAATAAAAGAATATTCTTTAAGCTCAGAGGTAAGAGGGATCATGATTTCAGGCAATACCTTAATTCCTTCTTTATCCGATTCAATGGCCGCTTCAATAATTGCTCTGACCTGCATGAGATAAATTTCAGGGTAAGTAATCGCCAAACGGCACCCTCTATGACCTAACATGGGGTTAAATTCATGAAGAGCATTGTTTCTTTCTCTTACTAATTTAGGCTCTATCCCTAAGGCTTCCGCCAATTCTTTTTGATCTTTTTCAGAGTGTGGTAAAAATTCATGAAGAGGAGGATCAAGAAGACGGATGTTTACTGGAAGGCCATTCATTTCTTTAAATATTCCTTTAAAATCAGAGCGCTGAAAAGGAAGGAGCTTATCCAGTGCTCTCTTGCGGTCAGTTTCCGTCTCAGCAAAAATCATCTCCCTCACAGCAAGAATTCTTTCTGGAGCAAAAAACATATGTTCCGTACGACAAAGACCGATACCCTCTGCTCCGAACTGAACAGCCACCTTTGAATCTTCTGGTGTGTCAGCGTTGGTTCTCACTTTGAGTTTACGTGTGCTATCGGCCCATTTCATAAATGTGGCAAAATCAGAAGTGATTTGTGCCTCTATGGTCGGTACCACTCCTTCATAAACTTCTCCATTAGCACCATCAAAGGTTATCCAATCACCTTCTTTATAAACTTTTCCTTTTACGGATAGGGTCTTTTCTTTTTCATTGATGATTAGTGCCGTACACCCGGCCACACAGGGCTTCCCCATCCCTCGGGCAACCACAGCGGCGTGAGAAGTCATGCCTCCGCGAGCAGTCAGAATACCAGTGGAAGCAATCATGCCTCCAATATCCTCAGGGGATGTTTCCGCCCGGACAAGAACAACTTTTTTTCCATTTTTTAGCCATTCTTCAGCGTGCTGAGAGGTAAAGACCATTTGACCAGAGGCCGCTCCGGGTGACGCCGGAAGGCCTGTGGCAATGATATTTTTTTTCGCCTTTGGATCAAGCCGGGGGTGAAGAAGCTGGTTTAAATCCTCAGGATGAATGCGCAAAAGGGCCTCTTTTTCTGTAATAAGTCCCTCTGAAACTAAATCTACCGCCACTTTCAAGGCCGCATTCACAGTTCTTTTAGCATTCCGGGTTTGGAGGATGAAAAGTTTTCCATTCTCAATGGTAAATTCAATGTCCTGCATATCTCTGTAATGCTTTTCAAGCAAATGATAATCTTTGACAAGATCTTCATAGGCCTTTGGTAGAACCTCCTGAAGAGTTTTATGGTGTTTATTTGAATCATTCTTAGAAGCTTCATTAATGGGAGCAGGAGTTCTTATTCCTGCAACAACGTCCTCACCCTGAGCGTTAACCAGGTACTCTCCAAAAAATTTCTTCTCACCGGTTGACGGATCTCTCGTGAAACAAACACCTGTAGCACATGTTTCACCCATGTTTCCAAAAACCATGGACTGGATATTCACTGCAGTTCCCCAGTCATGAGGAATATTGTGCATTTCACGGTACTTCATGGCACGGTTATTATTCCAGGAACCAAAGACCGCTCCAATGGCCCTCCAGAGTTGCTCCATTGGATCCTGAGGAAAGACAATACCGTGGTCTTCCAAAATAACACTCTTGTAAACGCTCACAAGCTCCTGAAGATCACTCGCCGTAAGCTCAGTGTCTTCGTGAACACCTCTGGCCTCTTTAAGATCTTCAAGATTTGATTCCAGATGGGAAGTGTTAATACCTAAGACAACGTTAGAGAACATTTGAATAAAACGGCGGTAAGAATCCCAGGCGAAGCGAGGATTATTGGTTTTTTTAGCAAGTCCAAGGACTGTTTTGTCATTAAGACCCAAGTTTAAAACTGTGTCCATCATTCCAGGCATGGAGGCTCTGGCCCCAGATCTCACGGAGAAAAGTAAGGGATTTTCTACATGACCAAATTTTTTATCGGTTAAATCCTCTACCCAACTCAAGGCTTCCTGGACTTGGGTTTTTATCTCAGAAGAAATTTCTTTTTTTGTTTTATAAAATTCTAAACAGGCCTCAGTTGTGACAGTAAACCCCGCTGGAACTGAGAGTTTCATGGAGCACATCTCAGCAAGGTTTGCACCTTTTCCACCCAGAAGAGCTTTCATGTCTTTGTTTCCATCAGTGAGATCAGAAGAAAATTTGTAGACCCATTTTTTCATCTTATTGTTTCCTTTGAGATTAACTTTAAAGAGAAAATTTTTCTTTCAAATAAGATTTAACTTGATCAAGAGAGACACGGACCTGAACCATGGTATCACGGTCACGGACAGTTACTGCTTGATCATTCAAAGTATCAAAGTCAATGGTTAAACAAGCTGGTGTGCCAATTTCATCCTGACGGCGGTAACGTTTTCCAATGGATCCAGCTGTATCATATTCACACTTAAAATCTTTTTGAAGATCTTGTAGCAATTTCGCAGCAATCCCTTCAAGTTCTGGTTTTTTTATTAATGGCATAACTGCGGCCTTAATGGGAGAGAGGGACGGTTTAAATCTCATCACAACTCTTTCTTTTTCCGCATCTCCGGGGAACTCCGTCCTGTAGGCATCACTCATGAGGGCCAGCATGCATCTGTCACAACCAACTGACGTTTCCAGTACAAAAGGAAGGTATTTTTTATTGCCATCAATTTGATCAACGTACTGAAGATTTTTCTTAGAAAATTCCTGATGCTGGCGTAGATCAAAATCGGTTCTCGAATGGATCCCCTCCATCTCTCCCCAACCATGAGCAAATTCGTACTCAATATCAAAAGCGGCATCTGCATAGTGTGCAAGCTCTTCATGTTTTTTCCAACGAAGCTTATCAGGGCGAAGACCATTATTAAGGTGCCAATTCCAGCGGAGCTCTTTCCACATCTCCATGGCATCTGATTGAGTTCCTGGTTTAATAAAATATTGCATCTCCATTTGCTCAAACTCCCGGGTTCTAAAAATAAAGTTACCGGGGGTAATCTCATTTCTGAAGGCCTTTCCAATCTGAGCGATACCAAACGGAAGTTTTCTTCTCATGGTTTGCTGAACATTAGGGAAATTCACAAAAATTCCCTGAGCTGTTTCTGGACGAAGATAAACTAGGGCAGAAGAGTCTTCCACTGGACCCATTTGAGTTTTGAACATGAGGTTGAAATTTCGGGCCTCAGTATATGAATCTTTGGCCTTACAAACCGGGCAAGGGGCATTTAGGTCAATGTTATCGGCGCGAAAACGGCTTTTACAGGATTTGCAATCAACCATAGGATCAGTGAAATTATCTACGTGGCCAGATGCTTTCCAAACGAGAGGGTGCATTAAAATAGCGGCATCAATGCCGTCAATATCCTCTCTATAAGTCATGGCCTTCCACCATGTGGTCTTTAAATTATTTTTTAACTCCACTCCTAAAGGACCCATGTCCCAACAGGAGCCTAAGCCACCATAAATCTCTGAGCTTTGAAAAATAAAACCTCGATGTTTAGCGTGGGAAACAAGATCGGCCATGGATTTAAGATTCTCTTCTAACACAGTGCACTCCTAGGTGATTTAATCCTTTATGAATTTATCACAAAGACTTTTCTTTGGGAAATAGTCACTGCCTTTGAGAAAGCTCAAAAAGTTTCTTATATTCTCCGTTATGGGAGATGAGTTCTGTGTGGGTCCCCTCTTCTATTTTTTTTCCGTCTTTCATAACCACAATCCGGTCAAAATCTTTGAGAGTAGATAATCTGTGAGCAACTGCTATGACCGTTTTATGACCGGCGACCCGATCAAGGGCCAGTTGAACAATTTTTTCCGATTCATTATCCAAAGCAGAAGTGGCTTCATCAAATAAAAGAACATCACGGTTTTTTAAAAAGGCGCGGGCAATGGTTAAGCGCTGACTTTGCCCTCCTGAGAGTCTCATACCCCGGTCACCAATCACTGTATTCAGACCTTCTGGAAGATCTTTTACAAATTCCCAAGCATAAGAAATCTTCAAGGCATCAAGAACCTCTTCCTCGTTGTGAAAATCTCCAGTCGTAAGATTTTCTCTCACAGTGTCGTTAAAGAGAAAAATCTCCTGGCTCACCAGTCCAAACATTTGACGGACTGAATTCAGTGTAAACTGATTAATGTTTACACCATCCACAAGAATTTCACCCTCTGTCACCGTATAGATACGAAGAAGTAGATTAATTAAAGTGGATTTACCTGAACCAGAAAGACCAACAAGACCTATCTTTTCCCCTTTCTGGATGACCAGATTTAAGTTCTGAAGAACTTTTCCCTCTCCATAAGAAAAAGACACATTTTTAAATTCTATCGTATGGTGAAACCCCTCTAAATCCTTTAAACTTTCCTGGGGCTCTTCCTGAACTTCCAGTAAACCAAAAATTCTCTTGGCCGCAGCCTGGGCATGATTTAGTTTGGCATTGGCCTTACTAAATCTTCGAATCGGATCCATAAACATAGCAAGGGCTGCCACAAAGGAAATAAAACCACCCGTAGTCAGTTCTCCAGAAGTGATTCTTTTGTGAGCAAAGATGATCACTCCTGCAAAAGCAAAAGAACCAATGAGCTCAACCAGTGGGTGTGAAAGTTCTTCAGCAGAATTACTTTTTCTTTTATGATCTAAAAGACGGCCTTGAAACTTTTCAAACCTCTCGATGACATAGTTTTGGAGGACAAAGGCCTTAACTATTTTTTGTCCTCCCAACACTTCACTCACAATATGAGTCATTTCTGCATTATCTTGTTGGGCACGTCCCACATATTTTCTGATTCTTTTACCGGAGTAATGAAGAGTGACTATGAATAGAGGAGCTGTCGCAATAATAATTAGAGTGAGTTGCCAGTCATGATAAAAAGCTACTGAAAGGAGTGCCAGTGCTGTTACAGGCTCTCTTATGACCTCTAATGAGTTTTTAAAGGCCTCCGAAAAAACAGCCGTATCACTCATAATGGTTGAAATAAGAGTGCCCTGTTTTGATTTAGCAAAATAACCTGTTGGTAAGGCCTGAAACTTTCTGTAAATCCTGGACCTGATCAAACGGGTGGATTTGTCCACAACTTGTCTTAAACCAAAATAATGGTAGTAACGAAGGGGATAGTTAAGAATTCCTAGACCCATTAAAATAAGAGCAAGATTTAAGGCATCCCCAGAGGTTGAATCCGGTGAAAAACCTTTATCAAAAATATCTTTAACAAGATAAGCCTCATAGGCCTTAATGGCAGAAAGTGGCAAGGCCAAAATGGCAGCCAGGAAGGCTTCCTTCCAAAATGGACGAAGATATGGGAACATTAACTTCAGTACTTTAAGCATGGCCACTATCTTAAGCTTTAACGGAGGCTAAGTAAATTAAAACACGGAAAGCAATCTTCTTTGACCGGGACGGGACTCTTATTTTGGATAAGAATTATCTCTCAAGAGTGGAAGATATTGAATATTTTCCTGATACCCTTAAGGCCCTGGAGCTTTTACAAACACTTGAATTTGAATTATTTGTGGTCACTAATCAATCCGGTGTTGGGAGAGGTTATTTTTCTCTCGAGTCTGTTTATGTCATTCATCGACAACTCCAAAATGATCTAAGAACCCATCAGCTTTTACCCTTTAAAGACTTTGCTATCTGTCCCCACTCTCCGGATGATGAATGCGTTTGTCGTAAACCCTCAGGAAAAATGATTCAGGACTTAATGGAAAAACACAAAATTACCCCGGAGCAGAGTTTTATGATTGGGGATAAAATTATTGATGCAGAAGCTGGGTTGAATGCAGGAGTCCAGGGAGTTCTTGTCAGAAAAAAACACGGAGACCATTTTCCTTTTTTTAAAAATCTGATGGACTTTGCCAGGTCACTGAAAAAGTAGGGAATAGGATTTTAGATCAACGGGACGAAGATGATACTGATGACAAAAGTACTGAAGAAGTTTATCGCAGTCTTGAAAATTTGTTCCTAAGAAACTTTCATACTCCTGAAATTTAGTTTGATAACTCATTTTCATACGTAAAAGAAATCCCCTATCATTCTCACCGGAAAAACAATTCTGGCACGCAAATTGTCCATTCGCTGGCAAGAACACAACTGATTCACTCTCCATTAAAGCAGTCTGACAGTAGGAGCAAAAATCTGTATCCGGCATGATCCCAAGATGAAAAAGAAGCTTGACCATGAATAAAGTGAGTTGTTGGTGTGGAAAAAATTTCTTTTTTAAAAGGGAGTCCTCAAGATAAAAAACGGCGTTACTCACGGTGAGAAAAATTCCTTCATGATCACTACTCTGAAAGTCACTCACGCCATGATGGTAAGAGATACTAAATTTCTGGATGAGTTCAAAATATAAGCAAAGAAGATAAAAAGCCTTTATATCATGACGCACAGATTTTGGTCCCCAAAGACAGCTCTGCTCAGCAGAGACCATAAGTTCAGACATCTCTAATCGCGTCTTTTGCTCCTTAATCATCATTCTCATCATGGAACCAAGCTCAAACAGAGAGGGTTTCTGGCGTTTTCCGCCCCCTTGTCCTCCATAGACATAGAAACTTCCCACCAATCCATTCCGCATTAGTAACTTAACGATCAGGTCCCGCTCTTTATAGGGAATACGATTTATAACAATGCCCTCAAAAGTCATGAGTTATTTTGATATAAAGAGCTGGCGCAGTAAAGATCGGACTGTTAAATATTCCTTCACTGACAAGAATAACACATGAAAAAAATTTCTCCCTCTACTCCATTGCAGTTCATGGGGAGGTTCTAAAGAGAACACCATATAATCCTCTCCCCTTCTACCACCTCTGGCCACCATTTGAATCCAGAAGTCGAGGTGATTGAGTTGGTATAAAAAATAAATTTTTCGAAGACTAGGAAGGTTCACTCCATGACTTAAAACTGTGGTACTGATGATAAAATCAGGACTTGAGTGAAGGATCAATTTCTGAGCTAGTTTATGGGCCTCTCCTCCTACACAACTATGGCACTTAAAGCCCAGGGAAGTGAGGTTTCTCTCCATTTCAAAGACTTCCTCCCGGTACTGACAAAAAATAAGTTTTACACCCTCATTTTTGGATGAGCATTGAATTTGTTTTATCAACCACTTTTTTGAAGGGGCCTTGATGTATTTTCTTGGCATATATTTCAAAGTCTGATTCCCGTAATCAAGCCAAAATATTGAATCAAAGTGAAAGGTAAATGACCTCACCTCATTTTGAAGTTCTTTGGAGAAGGTGGCAGTGAGGGCCACTGTTAAAGAGCTGTTGAGAGAAATTTCATAAAAGACCTCCCACATCATAGGCCTGAAGGTGTCACCCCAATAAAAATAGAGATGAAATTCATCAAAAATGTTAATCGCACATTTGACTTTCTTTCCTAACCACTCCTCTGGTGTCATTACCAAAACCCTCTTACCCCACTTTGTCTGGCACTCATCCGCCAGTGCCCTTAAGGGTGAAACCACCAAAATGGACTCATCTTTTAAAGTCATCATCAGAGATTCGATCCAATAAGTTTTTCCGGAAGCCGGTGGTGAAGTAAGTATTAATAAGTCGACTGTTTTCATGGGAGATATCCTTAAATGTGTGTCTCCTCTCTTGGGTTCGCTAACTTTTCCAGAACAAAATCATTTCAGGGTAAGAATTAAGAAGAAAAATTCACAAATGAAAACCAAACAAAATAGTCAAACAAATCCTCTCATTTCAGACCAGGTGGGCTAAAATGACCCAGGTCGGAAAATTATTTACGTCTATACAACATAAGAGAAACGGGATTTAATTTTATCTTGAGATGAATTTCAAAAGGTAAAAATTTGAAATACGCAATTTACTCTCTTTTATCTTTAGTTTTAGTAGCAGGTGCTTACCTGGTTGCACAAAGTAAAATGGAGCGGCCCCTGAAACTTGAAATGATTCGTCTTGGAATGACGCCAGAAACTTTAAAAAAGTACTTTGGTTCACCCTCAGCTGTTTATCGAAATCACTACACTTATATTCTCACTGACGGTTCCGAACTTTCCATCACTCTTCAGGAAGGTAAAGTCTCCAGTGCAAAGGTGAAGTTTCATAGGATTATTAGAATTCAAGACCCAAAAATGAAAACCCTCACTATGGTTCAAATGGAGCCTAATATCCTTGAGAGTAACAATCCAAGTTGGTTTTTTGCAGGGAAGCCCTCTGAGGGACTCATCTATAAAATTAAATCCGATGGTGTTATCGAAAGTCTTACTTGGGTTCCCCCCTTTAGTTATGGTACAACACGCCCTAAACAGCTTCAGGCGCTTCTTAGAGATTTTAATTCTCAAAAAAGCATGTAATTTGCCTGATAGACTTAAGCTAGGGACATTTTATGCTTACACAAATTGAAAAACTCTTTGACCAACAAATCAGACCGGCCCTTGCCCAGCACGGAGGGAATGTAGAAATCATTGATGTGGATAACAACATCCTCTTTGTAAAATTTTATGGTGGTTGTCATGGCTGCTCTAGTTCCAAAGCAACCCTAAAGGGTGGAATCGAACAACTCATCAAACAAAACTTTCCTGAGATTCAAGAAGTTGTTGATGTCACAGACCATCAGAGCGGTACAAACCCATACATGTAAAGCTTATTGTTTGGGATTTCTTATCACATTCATTCTTGATCTTACTGCCTCAATTTTTTCCATACTAAGTTCAGCAAATATTATTTTCTCTCCCTCCTGTGCATCTACTAAAACCTCACCCCAAGGATCAACTACCAGTGAGTGTCCATAAGTGACGATTTTATCATTGTGTGCACCCCATTGGGCAGAGGCAATCACATAGGATTGATTTTCAATGGCCCGGGCCCGTAATAAGGTGTGCCAATGGGCCTTACCGGTCGGAACAGTAAAAGCTGAAGAAATTGAAAGAACATTTGCCCCCTGGAAGGAGTAGGACCTAAAAAGCTCAGGAAAACGGAGATCGAAGCAAATAGATAAACCAATTTTATAATTTTTTAGATTTAAAATTTTAGGATCACTTCCTGGGGAGTAAATTCTAGCTTCATCAATAACTGTCTGGCTTGGGTGTCGTGAAAGATCCACGGCAAAGAGGTTCATTTTATCATAAGTCTCAAGCTCTGATCCTTCTGGAGAAAAATTATAGGACCGATTAAAAATTTTTCCGTTAAGATTCGTTGCCGCTGACCCTCCGAGGATATACATTCCCGATTCGAGGGCGAGATGTCTTATGGCCTCATAATGCTGATTCTTTTCTTCAACAAGGTATGGAGTTGGTTTTGTTCCGTCTGACATTGAATAAAAAGCTTCAGGAAGAAAAAGGGCTTCGGTATTTTGATGCTTTGCCAGTTGAATGAATTCCCGTATTTTTGTGAGATTTCTTTCAGGTTCTAAGACAGAGGTCAGCTGAATCACTCCAATTTTCATATGTTCCTTAATTTCAAATTTACCAATTATGAGTCCAGTTATAAGATCACTGAAACATGCTGAAAACATTTTTTATCAACACATTTAAAATCTCCCTGGCCTCGGCCTTGATTTATTGGCTTGCCACTTCTGGAAAACTTGACTTCAAACTTATTCAGAAACTTCTAGATTACCCCTTGGCCATTTTAACTGCCGGAGTTATCGGCATAGTTAACTTTATGTTAGCCTCCTACCGATGGGGAACCATTTTAAGAGCAAGATCCTTAGTAAATTTGCCTATTATAGGGCTCTTTAAAATTACCTGGATTGGTCAATTTTTTAGCTCAGTTCTGCCAGGAAGTGTGAGTGGGGATTTGGTCAAAATTCTCTATCTTCAGAAATTTGATAAAACATTTTCAAAAAAATTCATCTTCGCATCCATCCTCATCGACCGCGCCATGGGTCTTTCAGGTCTTATCCTAATTGTGGGTATTAGTTCTTTGATTTTTGGGAAGGCCATAGAGGCCCAATCACCTGCTATGATTCCGCTTTTGAACTTTAATTATATTCTTATGACGATGGTTATCGTTTCTTTTTGTATTTTCTTCTTCTTCCATGAAATCATAAAAAAAATTCTCCAAAAATTTCAATTACTCGCCCTGGAAAATGTTTTTAAAAAAGTTATCTCCCTCTGGGATGATCTGGTCATGATAAAAAAACAGATGCTGAAAGCCATCATCCTTTCCATGATCATTCAGTTCATGGCAGTAGTGATTTTTTGGTCACTCATCCAGCCATTTATTGGAGAAAAAATGAATTTCTCCCAGGCCCTGGCTTCTATACCCATAGGTCTCATGACTTTGGCCCTTCCAGTTGCCCCATCAGGACTTGGTGTTGGGCATGCTATCTTTCAAAAACTTTTTGAGTTCTCTTCCATCCAAAATGGGGCTTCACTATTTAATATCTATTTTATAGTGACCCTGCTGTTTAATATGCTGGGAGTCATCCCTTATCTTCTGAGTAAATCAGAAAAGTAGAGAATCAAGGAAAAATAAAAATCTTAGCCGGGTCAATGTGAGAGTAGTGCATGGACTTTGTTTTAAGGGCCTCAAGCTGAATCAAAAACTTCAGCTCTTCTTCAAAACTATTAAGTTTTCTCACTTTTTTGGATTGTTTCTTTAAAATCGACTTAACCCCTTGAGGCAGGGTACAAACTCCCCGAAGAAGAAAGTGCTCCCCTTGATACTTAATCACTCGACCAGAAAACAAATCTCCTTCCATCAAACTGACAGCTGGATGATCCTTTTTGAGGTGAATTTTGTGATCATGGAGGATATCTTTGAGAAAAATCTGCTTACTAAAACTTGTCCTGTTGAATTCGAATAATGAATAATTCACATTCAAAAGGGCCTGTGAAATTTCTTCTTCAAGCTGGTTATTTCGAATGTATTCCTCAATAACCTTGGAACCATCCTTTTGACAGTGCTGAAAAATGTACCAATCATTGAATGAGTTCATTCTTGCCTCAAACTCATCCTTGTCTTCATCAAGTTTACCAGTTTGCGAAAAATATTTATTTTTCGCCTCTTTCAACTCATTGAAGAACTCTCCTTGAGTGTAGAGGTTTAAGGCTTTATCTAAGTGGTTGTGAAATACTTCTAACATAGGGTTATATTCTACTCTTCAGTCTTTAAAACTGCCAAGAAGGCTTCTTGAGGAATCTCAACATTCCCGACCATTTTCATCCTCTTCTTTCCTTCTTTTTGTTTCTCTAAGAGTTTACGTTTTCTTGAAACGTCACCGCCATAACATTTAGCGAGAACGTTCTTTCTTAGGGCCTTAACGGTTTCACGGGCCACAACTTTTGCTCCAATGGCCGCCTGAATAGCTATATCAAACTGCTGACGATCAATGACCTTCAAAAGCCGATGAGTTAAATCCTTACCTTTTTGTTGGGCAGTACTTCTATGGATGATGACAGAAAGGGCGTCCACCTTATCACCATTTAAAAGGACATCGAGTTTTACCATGTCAGATTCCATGTACTCATTTAACTCATAATCCATGGAGGCATAGCCCTTTGATAATGACTTTAGTTGATCATAGAAATCAAACATCATCTCTGAAAGCGGAAGAATATAGATTAATTGAACACGGTCTTCCGTGATGTAATTAATGGCCTCTTGCCGGCCACGACGGTCCTCACAAAGCTTAATGATTTTTCCCACGTATTCATTGGGAAGATGAATTGAGAGTTTCACCGTTGGTTCCAAAATGGTCTCAATAAAACCTGGATCAGGAAGTTTTGCTGGGTTATCAACAATTATTTTTTCTCCGCTTGTTGTGATCACTTCGTAACTACAAGAAGGTGCTGTTGAAATCAAAGCAAGATTGAACTCACGCTCAAGCCTTGTTTGGATAATATCCATGTGAAGAAGTCCCAAAAAGCCACAGCGGAAACCAAATCCTAAAGCTTGAGAAACTTCAGGTTCATAGGTAAATGATGAATCATTGAGTGCTAGTTTTTCCAAAGCCTCTTTTAAAATTTCGTATTCCTCGGAATCAACAGGAAAGATTCCACAGAAAACCATGGGCTTAATTTCTTTATATCCCGCAAGCGAAGAAGTTGAATCCTTTTTATCAGTGTGAACAATGGTATCTCCGACTTTCACATCACGGACGGTCTTAATTCCACAAATGATCATCCCCACTTCACCGGCCCCAAGCTCTAAAACCTCATGGTAAAATGGTTGATGAACAGCAAGTTTAATGACCTCATAGTCTTGGCCTGAAAACTTGAAATGAATCTTATCTTTTGTCTTTAAATTACCCTCCATAATTCTGGCGAGAACCACTACTCCTCTGTAGGGATCAAACCAAGAATCAAAGATAAGGGCCTGAAGTGGATTGGCGACCTTACCAGTTGGAGGAGGAATACGTTTCACGATGGCCTCAAGAAGAACATCCACTCCAAGTCCTGACTTACCAGACACAAGGGGTGCCTCAGAGGCATCCAAACCAATAACATCTTCAATTTCTTTTTTAACTTTCTCTGGATCTGCGTGAGGAAGATCAATTTTATTAATGACGGGAACAATCTCCAAATTATTTTCTAATGCCATGTAAACATTGGCCAGTGTCTGGGCCTCAATTCCCTGGGAGGCATCCACAATGAGTAAAGCCCCCTCACAAGAAGCAAGGGACCTGGACACTTCATAGGTAAAATCCACATGTCCTGGAGTATCGATCAAATTAAAATAATAGGTCTTACCGTCAGCAGCTTTGTACTGAAGACGCACAGTTTGCGCCTTAATAGTAATACCCCGCTCTTTTTCAAGATCCATGTTATCAAGAAGCCGGTCGGTTTTTTCCCGATCCGTGATGGACTTGGTCATTTCGATAATTCTATCTGCTAAGGTAGATTTACCATGGTCAATGTGAGCAATGATGGAGAAGTTTCGAATGAGATTCGTATCCATAAGTGTATGCTTTTCCTGGAATTTAGTATTGGCCAAGCATACACTAGAAGGAAGACTAAACAAAGACCTCTTTACTGATAATCATCATGTAGTTGTCCAGATTAGACTCCTTTCCACGAATAGGTATGACGTTAGCATACCCATGAAAAACTTCTTCCGTTTCTTGAAAAATGTACTCTCCCGTAGCGGAATCAATCACTTTTTTACGTTTCGGGATCGTGATTTCAGCATTTTCAATTTTTGAGCGCCGCTTTATCGCAAGCTCAAAGGTTTCAACAATTGAATCGGGCATCAGGGTGTCAGTAATATTCTTATTTAGAACATCATCAGACTGCATCTCAAGGGTTGCGTACATCGGGTTATTCATGTAAATAAGCTCCCCCTTAGCATTAGCGATCATGATGTTCTTTTTAATCATGTTGGCCAGGGTATCAAATTTTCTATGTTCCACTGAAATTCTATCTGTTCTCAATTGTTCAAAACGCTTCATACTTACAATCATCTTATTAAGTTCCCGAGCGAGTTCTCCAATTTCATCATCCTGATCGTAATAAATACTCACATCAAAATTAACTTCCTGAAGTTCTCTAACTGCATCGTTAATTTTTTTGAAAGGCATCGCAATTTTTCCAGGAACGACCAGAGAAAGAAGGATTGTTCCAAGGAAAGTAATAATCAGAGTTATCAACATGTTCCTTCTGGTTTCTCCAATAATTGCCTTAACCTGCTTATCCCTCTGCTCATTCTGAAAATACTGTATATCCTGGAACTCAGAAAAAGCTTCTAGGATCTTGTCCGTTAGCTCATTTATGGTAGAAATCCCTTCTCCATCCCTGTAAAAAAGTGAGGATTTATTAACAATTGTTTTAAGAGAATCAACATAGCCCTGCATTTTAGAGATAATTTTTTTTGCATCAACTTCAGTATAAAAACCATCAAGTCGAGTAAGCTGTGATTGGAAACCGTCGCAAAGATTTTCCAGCCTTTTAAGATCCTCAGGAGATGGCCTTGAAGTGATGATTTTTTTCTGCATCTTTAAAATAGAGACTGCGGAAATCCTAACCTCATCTGTCAGCATTGAAATCTTGTTTGAGTTCAACGTGATGTTGGAAATTTGATTATTGAGGGAATCAAGGAAGAAAAAAACCGTGAATCCCATAACCAGTACAACAATGTT
>CANHIY010000062.1 GCA_947461175.1 Bacteriovoracaceae bacterium | reverse complement strand
CCCCACATGGCGTAAGGAGCAATATGACTTATATTAGGGAGAGCAGGAGAGGGAGCAATCCAGGGACGATCCATCTTATCCAGAAGGTAATCTCTGTTCCAGCCTTGGACTTTGATAACTGAAAGCTTTGCCATCAAATTTTTTTCAGCATTAATGAGCTGAGAGATTTCACCAAGTGTCATCCCATGTCTCGTAGGAAGAGAGTAATAGGCGGCAAAGTTCCCCGTAAGATCTGGATGAAGAACCCTTCCCTCCATGATCTCTCCCCCAAGAAGATTCGGGCGGTCTAAAATAATCACTTCCACTTCATTGGGGCCCGCCACCTTCATCACTTCAGCAATGGTGGAGAAATACGTGTAATACCGTAGTCCCACATCTTGAAGATCAATAACAATAGCATCGATCCCCAGAAGATCTTCTGGTGTTGGGGCCTTTCTTGCCCTTTTGTACAAAGAAATGACCGGTAAACCTGTGGCCTCATCCACCCCGTCTTCTACCCAGTCATCCGCAGTGGATCTTAGACCATGTTCAGGAGCGAATATTTTTTTTAGTGTGTAGGATTGAAAAAGTAAATCAATCAAATGATCACCCTCTTTATTCCTTGCCGCAGCATGGGTAAGGACAGCGAGATTTTTACCATCAAGAAGGGTGTGGACCTCATTTTCTTCAAGACGGTCAATACCGTAGTCTAGGGCCAGGGTGGAAAAGGAAAAGATTGAGAGAAGTAGGAGTAGAGTGGTTTTCATAAGTAAACGCTAGCAATTTCAAGGCCCTTTAGTCCACAAGAAATCTTGGCCCAACCCTGAATAGATGGGGTAGAATGCGCCCAAGATTTTTAGAGAGAGCATTTTATGAAGACATTGGCATTTAAAGGATTATCTATTTTTTTTATTCTTCTTGTGGCCACTTCTGTCATGATGGATGTTTTTAAAACAGAATTTGGGACTGTGAATTTTTTTGCTAAACATCATATTTTCTTTCTTATTTTTATCACCATATTCCCTAGACTCACTCTTCTCTTTTCCTCTGTAGTGACAGGTGGGTTTGTTTGGTGGCTTGGATTTATTTTTTGCCCCCGAGTTTTGGTCGCAAGTCTTGCCACAGTTTCTTATTTTCATACCAATCCTATTCTTGTGACTCTAAGCTGGTTAATCGCCATTGGCGGCGAAGTCATGGAGAAAATGGGAATTGGTGGGAAACAAAAAAGATTTGTTTTCCGTACCTTCAAAATGGGGGGAAGCACTGTTCAAGGGGAATATTCACCGAAAAGTCACACTCTTCATGATCAGGATGTGATTGAAGCGGAATTTACTAAAAAAAGTTAGTTCTTATGGCAAAAAAAGTTCTTCGCTCAAATTTAGAATTATCAGGTATCGCACCTAATCTACTCCTTAAGGATATAGAGGTTACGGCCCCTTTTTTATTTAAGGGGGAAGTTAATCTTGAAGGAAAGGACAGGGCCTATCTTTCAAAACTTGTCTTTTATAAAAAGAATTTAAACGCTCTTAAGTACATTAATCTTTCAGAATATTTCTATCTCTGCATGGCCGCCCATTGGGCTACCGCTGGAACCTATGTCCCCACCAATGTAGACAATCAGATACGGGAGGGCCTTTGGAAGCACAAAGAAATTGATGGCCATATTGAAAAAATGGCAAGAATTACTATCGACTCATGGAATTGGAATTATGAAGAGGTCACAAATAGAAAATCCTACAATCCTGACAAAGGTCAGGTCTTAAGCACCCACGAGGGTACTTGGTTAAGTGTGGCGATTGGGGCCTATAACGCTCTCATTAAATATAAAAAAGAAACTCTCGCAAGAGAAGTAGCTGAAGTTATTTTGGAAGAAATAAGTAAAGAAGAAAAGTTACTTAACTATCTTAGAGAAAAGCGTGATCACATTAATTTCCTCAGATCCACTGCTCTCATGGCGCATAATTTTGGTGACCTGGACCGAGTGATTGATCAGTGGCAAATGCCAGAGGATGATTCTTTTAGAAAGAGGATCTACAAGTTAGGCCATCAACTAAATGACTCATATTCTCCCATCCTTTCTTATGCTGGCCAGGTGAATAAAAAATTTCTTTCCGTAGAAAATCATCGTCACATGTCATTAAGACAGGCAAAGAGTCTTCGCCGTTCATATAAATTTCTTGTTCCTGTGGGACCCTTTATGGATGAGTGGGGAGAGATGCTTGGAAAATCACAAGACCTGAATCCTTCAGAGAAGGGGGAAATAGTGATTTCTTTATTTGAAGGCTTCAAGCGCCAGGATCACGCTTATGGTTATGCACGCGCTTACGGGGGGATGATGAGGGAACTCTCTCATAGTACAAATTCTCTTGAGGCCCATCTTCCCTTTGATTTAATGGCAGAAATTAAAAAATCAGCATTTTTAAAAATTTCTGAAATTCCTAAAGAGGAATTTGAATCAGATTTTAAGAAGAAATTAGAGGAATTTGAGTGTCCAGTGACAAAGATGATTTTTTAAAATCAAAGTCTCATTTTTTTACCGATTGCTAATTTTCCCCATCACCCTAAAATGATTAGAGTGATGGGGAAGTATTTTAATCTTCTTCTTCATTGATGATTTCATAAAATTCATCAGATTCAATCTTCTTTTTTTTCATAGAATCCACAGGCGCTTCCTGGGACTGCATCATAATATCCGGGTCAGAGGTGTTTTTTTGAAATTTGAAATTAAATTCTGTCATTAATTTACTCACTCCACCTGATGAAAAAAATTCAGCATTTTTACTATATTCCCGTCTTGCCTCTTCAGGGGTAATTTTCCCTTTTACAATTTTATCGGTCAGGTTAAAAACAAGAATATTCATTTCTTCTTTGTCATTTCTTGTTGATATTTCCCCCTTCGTCCGATCTATTAGGATAGATCCGTCAAACTTAGAGACTTCATCAATTTTATCAGCGGGAACTTTATAATCAATAAACTGCTGGAGGACGTCAGAGTGAGTTTGGGGAAACTGTTGAAGAACTTCTTCTCTATAAACGATTGATCTTTTAAAGGGAGGGGTCGTATTCCAAACGACCATATCTTCTGTTATTGAGTCGGGAAGTCCATATTTGGCATCAAGATCTTTGATGGCAGATTTCGCCACGTTTGGCCAGTTTTCTGTCATGCGAGAGAGTCCCTCATGGGACACAGGCATAGAGTAGGATGTAACTTTTTCTTGTGCTTTTTTTGTTTCTCCTTTTCTCGTGGCGCATGAGCTGACAATGAGAAGCGTTGAAAGAAAGGTCAATTCCTTTAAAGATGTCCTCATATATCCTCCTTGAAATCTTTTATGAGTTATTTAATTGAATGATAACAAGCAAAAGTAAGGCCATTACGTGGTGAGAAATGTTATTATTAAAAAATCTTATTTTTGAGGAATGAGCTATGGAATCAAATAATGATCATACCTTTGCCGCTTGCTTAAAATGCCATGCGATTAATAGAGTTTTGCATCAGTATGTTCCTCAAGCCGTTTGTTTTAATTGTCAATCTCCAATAAAGTTTAAGAAATTAGTCTCTGAGAGTACTGAGAGAAACTTTAAGGATCTCGTACAGACAAGTGATCTTGTCCTGATTGCTTATTTTTCGACACCATCTTGCATGGCCTGTAAAATATTCAATTCACAGTTTGAAAAGGCTTCTATTGAAAACTTAAACTTGGTTTTTACGAAAGTGAATATCCAAGGAGAGGATCCTTTTGCGGCCTTCATGGAAATCAAAGCTTACCCATGTCTTATACTTTTTAAAAATGGTTTTGAAGAAAAAAGGCATTACGGCATCATGAATGACTTATCTCTTAAAGAATTTATTCAATAACTCAACTCTTATTCATGTCTCAAAACTCAAAGAAGAATTGGGGCTAAGCCTCACAGATGAGGAACTTAAATTTTGACTTAATGGAAAGCTCAATCTTCCTGGAGAACAGCGCATCTTCACCCGTTATACCTACAACCGCGAGCCTTCTATTTGTTTTATGGATCACCTTTCTAAGAAAGACCTCCAGGAAATCTAGAATCTGTATCCTGTTTACTTTGAAGAGGATAACAAACTTATGAGAGAGTGTTTGCAGATGCTCTCTTCCCTTAATATTGATTACACCTTTTTCTGGCGAGAACTTTCACTTTTTAAAACAGAAGATACAGAGAGCTTGAAAGGGATTTGGGATTATTACGGCAAAAGAGTTGAACTCATGGGATGGTTGAAAAAATATTCTGAAAGACTTCACCGGGAAGATTCCGATGAATTATTAAGAAGTCTTCTTATGAGGTCTAAAGTTTCATGCTTACTCAAAACCAACACTAGCTCATAAGAAAAATATGCTGGTGTCTTGTTCCTCTTAGTGAAGGTTTGAGATAGATTTTTCTAACTCCTGCAGGCTCATTTTTTTAGTATTTTTCTCAATCCACCGCTTAATATCTTTGCCTTCTTCGGTGATGATCTTTAACACCTGTATTCGGGCCTCGTCTTTGTCATCGGTATCAACAACATGCCATGGACAAGTTTTTGTACTCGTTTTCTTAAAAACATCCCCGTAGGCATTCATGTACTGAATCCATTTTGAACGATTTCGGATGTCTTCATCGGTGATTTTCCACTGCTTATAGGGGTCTCGAAGACGTTCTTCAAAACGTTTTAGCTGCTCTTTTTTTGAAATTTTAAGACAGATCTTTATAACCTTGACTCCATCATCGGTTAAAAGTTTTTCAAATTGATTGATCTCTGTGTAGGCCCTCTCCCAGCTTGGTTTAGGTGTTAGTTTTTCAATCCTCTCCACCAGCACTCTTCCATACCAGCTTCGGTCAAAGAGAGCGATCATGCCCTTGGCCGGTAGGTTTTTCCAAAAACGATAGAGGTAATGCTTTCCCTGATCAATGCTGCTCGGAGCTCCAATGGGGTGGACTTGAAAACCACGGGGATCTAAGTTTTCGGTTATTTTTCTTATGACTCCACCTTTTCCTGAGGCATCTACTCCTTCGATAGCGATTATAATGCGCTCACCCTTATGGTAAACACCTTGTTGTATGCGAAGGATTTCTAATTGAAGCTTCTTGATGATTTCTTTGGTTTCATTAGACATTTTTCGTTTTCCTTGATCTCTAGGTATAATTTTATTTTATATGAACAATAAAAAAACCATAATTTTAATTTTGCTGTGAATGATTGATAATACCCTCGGAGGTTATTCCATGATTATTCATCTTGCTAATTCCAGAGGCTTTGCCGATCACGGGTGGTTGAAGAGTCGCCACACTTTTAGTTTTGCCGATTACTATGATTCTTCTCGCATGAACTTTGGTGCATTAAGGGTTATTAATGATGACTATATTGCTCCTGGTATGGGGTTTGGGACTCATCCTCATCGTGACATGGAGATCATTACTATCATCTTGGAAGGCTCCTTAAGGCATAAGGACTCTGAGGGGCATACAAGTGTCATCCGAAAAGGCGATGTTCAGATTATGTCCGCTGGAACCGGCATTATGCATTCGGAATTTAACGCATCTTCAGATGATTGGGTCAACCTTCTTCAAATTTGGGTTCTTCCAAAACAGTATGGGATAAAGCCTCGTTATGGGGAGAAAAGTTTTCTGAATAATCAGAAAATGAATGATATGCAGCTAGTGGTTTCACCTGACGGTCGTGACGGATCTCTTGCCATCAATCAGGATGCTTTTTTTTCAATCTCAAAAATCCAAGAAGGAAAGAGTCTTCAATACGAGAGGAAGTTTCAGGATAATGGTGTTTATGTATTTGTGATAGGTGGGGAGCTTAAGATCAATGATGAGCTTTTTCATCCCAGAGATGGGGGGGGTATCACTCAGTTTGAACAACTTAACGCCCTGGCGGTAACGGATTCCGAAGTCCTCTGGATGGAAGTTCCCCTTTGATTTGAGGCCAAAGGGGAGTGAGGACTACTTTACTGCTGAGGTACGTGGTCTTGGAGTTCTGTGATTCCCTTATTTCTCGCACATCCAGCACAACAGAAATAATCATCACCGGATTCAAGCCCATGGCCTATGATTTGTGTTCCACAAGACTCACAAACTGGGGCGAGCATGGCGATGGCGCATTCGAATGAGTCGAAGGTATAGGTTTTATTGTTTTTTATCATTTTAAAATTTTTATGATAAGCGTTTCCACATCGATCGCATCTTTCCATAAATGCCTCCTTTACTTAAGGCTAGATTGAACCCTTCCCTTGAGAATGAAAAGCCACGTGTTATCAATACTGATTTAGTCTGTTCTCATTCACAATTGGCCTAAAGAATGTTTTCGTGCTATCTTCCCATTACTTACAATCCGGGGGTGCCCAGGTTTTGACGGGGAACTAGAAGGATTGAGTGCGTGCAGAGGTTGATCGACAGGCCTCTTCAAAAGTCGATCACAAGTTAATCGGCAACGATTACGCAATGGCTGCTTAATTAGACTACGTCTACTTAACGCTTGAGGGGCCAGCACCGATAACAAAAAGCTGGTAAAGACGTTGGCGGAACGTCCGAAATATAAACCGCAAAGAGATCAGGTGTTGTTACTCTTTAAAAGCAACGACTGTTTGTTGATTCAGTAAAAATCAAAAATAGTATTGGTACTAACTTACCAGAGACGCACGTGGGACTCTCTACTGGAAGGTTTTTCGGACGTGGGTTCGATTCCCACCACCTCCACCAAAATTCCCAAAGGGTTTTGGTGGACACCCCGCCTTTCAATTCCAAGTTTTTGCAATCACTTCAATTAGGTTTCAATCAGTTGCATCGAGATCACTAAGGCCAATGTTGCTGGAAATGTCCCGACATTACTCTCGTTGGCTTAGTCGTGGCTTAGTTTTGGCTTACCCCAAAATTTATAGCGGTCACTCCAGTACGACTCAGCGTAGTTTTTTAATCAAAATAAGACTTAACTTCTTTTGATTATTAAGAGACGCAGAGTCTCCATTTTCAAAGAGCTTCTAACATTAATTAGGAGCCTAAGATGAAAAAAATTAAAAAGAAGAAGAGAAGATCTGATACCAAGATCATTACTAGAGAAGCGACTGTCCTTAAAGTTATGAGAGAGTCCCGGAAATTATCCATGAGGAGAGCTGCTGTTTTAGTGGGAGTATCAGATACTTTTATTAATCACCTAGAGCATGGAAGATTAGACCTCAATCCAGAGATTATTCACAAGCTCCTCATTGCTTATGGTTACTCTTATGAGGAATTTATTAAGTTCCAAGATCCAAGAAATGAGCTTCCTGAAGCAATTCGGCATGAGTGCTTGGAGATTATTAGAAGGCTTAGTTTAGATAAATTAAAAACGGTGAAGACGATTCTTCAAAGCTTTTAAAAATAAATTACGCAGATAGAGTTTTTTAGCTCTATCTGCTTAATGATTTAATAAAATAAGAGATTAAAAATAACTGGGGGGGCACAGGAGCTAAATTACTAAAGAATACATTTTGTTTGGTTTTCAAGACCACCAAAAGTTGTGTTGTTTTTGATTAAATATTCTTAGGAATTAAAATTATTTCTTGTTATGTTTATTTATTCCCAAAATTTGGCCTGCTTATCCAGAACAAAGATTAATTTAAATAGCATGGCTAGACTTGGGGCCCTTTGGTTTTGTTCGATAAACTTAATTGTTCCAACACTTACGTTTGCAACCTCTGCTAGTTCTTCCTGAGAAAGCCCAGCTTTATTTCTTAAGGTTCGAAGTCTTGTGGCGATTTGTTTTACAGAATTTTTCACAAATCGTTCTTCAGCTGTGCTAGAAAACGTAAAGTTTGTTAGATCTAGTCCTTTCGGGTGGTAAGGTCGCTTGTCTTTATTTTTCTTCATAGATTAATTGGACTATGGGCTACTCCAGGTAGCCAGCTACCGCCGGTAGCTACGCATCAAGAAATGTGCTACCATTCTGCAGAAAAAAAACGGGAGTGCGTTAATGGTCATTCTTCTTTGTGAAGACGATTCGGATGTAAGAATAATTTTGGAAAGTCTATTAACTGAGCTAGGAGCAGCTGTTCATTCTGTTTCTAACGGCCTCGAGGCATTGGCAATCATTAATGCTAAGGAAATTGAATTTGATATCCTCATTACTGATTTTAATATGCCCAGGATGAATGGTGATGAACTTGTGAAAACGATCATAAAGAAGAAGGTTAATTTTAAGAAAATTATTATGATCTCAGGACGTCACGAGAATTCTAGGGAGATTGAAAATCTGGTAAGTCAGAATCCAATTATTTCATTTCTTCCGAAGCCGTTGGATATAGATAAATTGATTGTCAAAATTTTATTTGATTCTTGAAAGTCTTAATTGAGTAATCTTCAAATAACGAGATAAAGAGACAACTTATTCCTTGATGAAATGGTTTTTAGTTTCAATTTATATAATTCTTGACAGTATCACTTTGTGTTTAGCACTTTGTAAATTTGTTTGTAATCTTATTATAATACCTTAACCGTTTCCCGAGCGATTAAGTCTCCATTTGGAACTAAAAAAAATTCCCATCAAACTATGACTATCTCAAATTTTTGTATTTGCTAGAATTAAACAGTATGGGACTAAATTCAAAGCTAGGGAAGTCAAATGAATAGAAAAGAAAAGCTTCACACACTTGTGCAGAGATTTGACCAATACTACAAGTCCGGAAAATTTGACGAAACTAGCGAAGCTACGGCTCGTACTTGGATTGAAAAACTTTTAGAAGTGTTTGGCTGGGACTGTGAAAATCCAAAAGAAATTGATCAAGAAAGTAGAATCTCAGAAGATGCAATTGAAAAAATGTCCGAAATTGAGTCATCTCACAAAACACCTGATTATGCTCTGATGCTTAATGATGAAGTCCTGTATTACTTAGATGCCAAGCAAACGTCTATCAAGATTGAAACATGCAAAAAAACATCTTTTCAGGTTAGGGCTTATGGTTGGTCATCAGGTTCACCAATCGCAATAGTAACTAATTTTAAAGAGCTTAGCATATACGATACTAGATATAAGCCAGAAAAAACTCATGATTCATCTGTAGGTCGTTTACATCATTTTAAGTACGAAGACTATGAAAAGAATTTTGATATCCTGGAGGCCCATATTTCAAAAGAAAATGTGCAGTCAAGGAAACTAAGCGAAAAGTACTCTTCTTACAGCGAGCCACGCGGGACAAAGTCACTGGATCAAGATTTTGCCGAGTTTTTGAGTGACTGGAGATTGAAATTTGCAAATGATGTATTTAAAAAAGATAATTCTCTAAGTCTTGAATACATTCAGGAGCAAGTTCAGTTTTTGTTAGATCGTGTTGTTTTTTTACGAATAGCAGAAGGTAAAAAGGTGGAAAGATTTGCTCAACTGAAAGAGATCGCATCCAGGAGAGATTCCTATGCCTTTTTCATTAATGAGTGTAAAGCTAAGTACTCTGAGAAATATGGAGGACATCTATTTAAAAGAAACGAAATCATTAATCTCAAAATTGATTCGATTCTTTTCAGTCAGTTCCTGGATTGTTTTTATTTTCCTTACCCGTATCGTTTTGAAGTAACGCCAACTGAGCTTTTGGGTAATATGTATGAGCAATATCTCGGAAAACGCTTAAATCTTAAATCGGGACGAATTTCAGATGAGTTCAAGCCTGAATATCAAAAACAGAAAGGAGCTGTTTATACTCCCCGTTATGTGGTTAATTCTGTATGTCAACAGACTCTCTCTCCTCTATTTAAAGAAAAAAATATTCAAAATATTCGGTCTGTTCTAAATCTCAAAGTAATTGATCCGTCGTGCGGGTCAGGTTCATTTCTTTTAGGGGTTTTTGATTTCCTCTCTTTCCGTATTAAAGAAATTATTAACTCATCTCGGAATCTGGAAAGAAAATATGATAGCTGGTATTGGAAAGATTCAAGAAGAAATAAAACTTTCCTTAGGGTTAAAGCTAAAAGACATGTAATAAATAGTTGCATCTTTGGAGTCGATATTGACTCCCAAGCGGTAGAGGTGTCGAGGTTGTCCTTATCACTCAAGGCACTTGAGGGAGGAGAGGTGGAACCATCAATTCTACAGCTTGATGGAGATGGGCCTTCAATCTTAAGCACTATTGGCGAAAATATTAAGCATGGGAACTCTTTAGTAGACTCTGAAATATTGAATCATTTTCCTGAGGTGGAGGACGATGTCTCTGTATTGGAAAACTTAAAGATTTTCGACTGGGAAGAGGTGTTTAGTGATGTATTCGCTTCCAAGGGGGGCTTTGATGCAGTTGTGGGAAATCCTCCATACGTCGAAACAAAACATTTTAAGACAGAGAGCCCTTATCTCCATGAGCTTCTTACCTTGAGGTCTGATCGCGTTTATGAGACTGCTGCAGGAGGGAAGCTGGATGTTGCGATGCCGTTTATTGAGCGTGGTTTCAAAAAGTTGAATGAGTCAGGACGTCTTGGATATATAGTTACAAATCGTTTCTTTAAGACGGATTATGGCAAGGCTACCCGTGAATATCTTAGTAGAAACAGATGTATTGAAAGTATTTTAGATTTTGGAGAATTAAAAGTCTTCAAAGGAAGAAGTACTTACACATCCATCCTTCAAATCACTAAGAGAGCGAATAATAAGCTTAAATATAAAAAAATTGAAACTCTTTCAGGAATAGAAAATGAGTTGCCGTTAACCTATCTTAATTTAAAAGACTGGTCCTCGTTTGCTTACTCTTCTATTGGCGGAACTCCTTGGAACTTTGCTTTCCCAGACCTTCTTGGGTTAACAGAATCTCTTCAGGATAGATTTCGCAAGATTGGACAAATTGAAAGAATTTCAATCAAGGTGGGCCTTCAGGTACTTGTAGACAAAATTTATCACATTAAAGCAATTAAAGTTACTGATAAGCTAGTGGTGGGGATAAATGGTCTTGGCAAACAAGTTGAAATCGAAAGAGCAATATGTAGACCAATTGTTTGTAATGAGAATTTCTCCGCCTTCAAATCTTTAACCGAAAACTTTTTTTGCATATTTCCATACAGGATTAAAAATGGTGAGGATTTTGAGATTGGTTTTGATGAGATAAAAAGGCTCTACCCTAAGGCCCATAAATACCTTTTAGATAATAAAAAGTTTATCCAATCAGAAGTCGAAACTATCGATGATAACAACCGATGGCATCTTTATACATACAAAAAAAATATTGTCTCACAAGCTGTTCCTAAAGTTCTTTTTCCCTCGACAATTATAGATACGGTCGCGACATTTGATGAGAGTGGTTCTTTTTATCAAGATAATGTAAGGGTAAACTCACTTGTGATTGAAAACGCAAGCAACGAACTCTACTGGGCAATAACAGCAGTATTTAATTCGTCTTTATTTAACTGCCTTGCAAAAGTTACAACCAGTGCTCTTCAAGAGGGTCATGTGCAATTTAATAAACAGTTTGTTGATCCCATTCCGTTTCCACTTGAAGTAATTGAAGAAAATTCGGATTTGAGAAGTCGTTTATCTAGGCTCGCAAAAGAAATAGATACATTAACTCAACAATTGGTCCTGAGGAATTCAAGTGCCAAACTTGCAGCTTTAAAACAATCTCTTTCTAGCAAGTGGGAAAAGCTTGATGCATTGATAGAGAGTGTTGTCTATCAGTTAACTAATAAAGAAGCTCTTATCGTTAAGAAATATCCTCGCAAGGAGAATCGAATAGATTACTTCATGAAACTTAACACTAATGAAGCGGCATCTTAGATTATGCAAGCTCCATGTCTGGACGCTTATTGAATTTATGGGCTAGAGATTTTACCCATGTCTTCTTTACACCAAATTTCTGAGTATAGTAATTAGCCCAATAGGGGTCATTATCGATGGCATTTTTGAGGATTTGATCATTTTCCCGTAGGGCCTCTATGTCCTCTAGAATTACTCTCGCTTGGGAAGGTACAGAAGCTGCTGCCATGACGAGTTCAAGATGGTTTTTTGCCGTATCGATATATTTGAGGGCCTTGAAAGACGTCTCTGGATTTTCTGATATAACGCTAAATATTTCTGGAGTTCTCGCTTGAGGGATGCTGCTAGCAAGTAAAAGTGCATCTTCTGGCGTGCCATTTTTAATAATTCTATTGATTTCTTCTTTAATGTTCATGCTTTGAATCTAGCAAAGATGGTGAAGATTTGTAATTAGTGGGAAAAATATTCATAAAAATATTTTTTATTTGCAGTGAAGAGCGTCAATATATAGGCTATTAATAGAGTAATCGTCGTCTGAGATTGTTATTTCATTGGGATAGCGAACCCTTCTTCAACATGTTTTCGGTAAATATTAGTGGGATAAGTCAGGTCAAACTATAGACTGAATAGGATGCAGGTAGCCAAAGGCATCTACCTATTTTAAGCTTGGGTTATTGTTAATAACTGATCCTGATGCAATTTTAAATCCGATATTTATTTTATTCATTGATCTTAATTATAAAATTACCAACACATCTACATATTAAATCAATTACCAGTCCTGATGGTCTCTAGATATTAAATTGGGCTATCATTTTTATTTGGCACAGTTCATGGATGGATTAGCTATCAAGATTTCATCCTTGAAGTTTTGTTAAAAAAACTACATACAAACAAGCGCATTCAAAGACTAATTTGATAATCATCTTCGCTTGTTTTACTACTTCAAAGAGCTCTTGTTGCGATAGACATTATTTGTCGCACCCCCTTGTTAAGATGATTTTGTAATCACCAAGGGGGTTTTATGTTAAAGGTTTTTTATTCAAAAAATCAAAGCGTTGGGGCAAATGCCTCATTTAGCCCATCGGCCGGAAAGCCTGAGCATGTTGTAAAATCATGGAAGGAGAGAAGGCAAGCCTTCGAGATTTGTGAATTTGAACCAGTCACCCGCGAGGATCTTAAACTTATCCATGAACCAAGTTATGTGGACGGGGTACTTGATCTTACTCGCTCAAATGGATTTGGAAATAAGAGTCCTGAAGTTGCGGCCGCCCTTCCCTGGGTTGCTGGCTCCATGGTGGCCGCCACACTTACGGCACTAAAGAATAAAACTGTCACTATTTCTCCAACATCCGGAGCACACCATGCGCACTATAGAAATGGGGGAGGATTTTGTACGTTTAATTTCCTGATTCTCGCCGCCCTTAAAGCGCACGAGGAGGGGGCGAAAAAAGTGGGGATCATTGATCTGGACTGCCACTATGGGGACGGGACCCAGGATATTATTAATACGCTAAAGCTTGATTTCATCCAGCACTACACCTTCGGGGGTGATCCACTTATTCATAAAGATCCGGCGTTGTGGCTTAAAAAACTTCCAGATGTGGTGAGCACATTTAGTGATTGTGATTTAATCATCTACAATGCTGGCGTCGATTCACACGTCGATGACCCTCTCGGTGGATATCTTACGACTGAGCAAATTCAAGAGAGGGATTCGATAGTTCTCAATCCCATGAGAAAGAAATTCATCCCGATTGTAATGTCACTTGCCGGTGGCTATCAAAAGGATGCTTCGGGAAATATTCCCAAAGTGCTCGAGCTTCACGGATTTGTTTTCAATGCTGCCTGGTTTGCAGAGAAAATGAATAACGAGGAAGAGGAGCTTGTTTATGAATAAGTTAAGACTCTTAAATATTTTAAAAAAAAATGATTACTCAGCTTTTAGTGAGCACTTAACAAACGGGGGAGATATAAATGAGGTGATTTATAAAAAGCCGCTTATCGTTCATGCCCTTAAATTAAACTCAGATCAGTGCTTATATTTACTTCTTTTATATGGGGCCGATTTTCAGTGCCTAAAAAAAATAGATTCATGGGAAAAAAGGCTTTATGAAATTGATCCACTTTTTATGGACCTTATTAAAGAGATGGATGAGGGGCAAAAAGTTGATGAACCCTATAGGGTGCAGTTCATGCTGAAAGAGGCCTCAAGTTATTTAACCGGTAATAAGCATTTGTCATACCGAAATGTGCTTAGTTTTTTTGAGCGAAAGGAAAGGTATTATTCAAAACTCATGGTGGGGCTTCATTTATTTGAATACAGGGATGAAGCATTTCTCTTTCGTCATTTAAAGAATATTTTTCAATGTGAATCAGTAGGAGTTAAGAGTGATAAGAAATTCGCCATGGTGGTGAGCTCCCTTGTGGTGGATCAGCTAGATGAAAAAATACCAGGACTTTCTCACCGAATTATGGGGTTTGTTCATTTTGTTGAAGTTCCCACCAAAGAAGTTCAAAAGATTCTGGATGAGATGGAAAAGGATGAGGAATTAGTGATTGGAGTACACTATTCAGATGAACCGAGTCTTGCTGAAAAAGGAGAATATGAGTTGGATCTCAATCTGAAATTTTTGAATCTCTTAAAATGACGATCTCAGATGCCTTGAGGCGTAAGGATCCGGTTTTTTTTCAATCAAGATTCACTTTCAATAGCCTTTTAAGCTGGGATGATCAGATCAATAGCTGGGTAATGAAATTCAAAAAAAAGCACTCTTATTACCCGAACATCCTTATTGCTTCTTCTGAAACCTATGCCCGGATCGATATGGTCGCCAATGCTAGAGGAAAATCCAGGATCAAAGATGAGGCTGGTAATTCCGCCACTTCGTTTGTTTCCATGTCAGGTTTTCAGGGGGAAGGATACTCACTAGATTTTTGCATCGAAGAGAGGCTTGGAGTGGATACTGTTAAATTGATTTATGACTCTGATCCTGATGGAGGACTACCGATTCCTGAGGATGAGGAAGTTCCACTACATTTGAAGGTGTCCTAAGATTGGGGAGGACTTATGAAAAAGATAATACTTATGGTTTGTTTTAGTCTCACTTCTTGTGCTTCTTTAACAAGTACACTCTTAAGGCCCGTGATTACCATTGAGAATCATACTACGAACGAAACTAAGCATATCCAGGAGGATAAGGTTATTCATCAAGCGGTCTACAATATTGAGGTTAAAGAAACTTCTAAGTTATCTCAGGTGCCGGAAATGGGGATAGGGGAAAAGAAGATTTACTTTTATCCGGCTCCTTAGGTAGTGCTTAATAGATGATCGTAAAAATCACGCTATTGCACAAATGATTGCCGCAGATCTTCCAACCTCGCCCATGTGGTATAGTCCGCTGAGGGTGATTGCATACTTACAAAGTTTGTGATGGTCCTCATAGATTTTAAGAGTTTCCATTAATTCAGTCATCTCAAGATCACTTAGGAACTCATCTTTAGAGCATCGTTCAACCAAATCATCATTCCCTCCGATGTGAAACAATAGGGCCATAAAAGAAGCCAAGTAATAATGATTTTGTTCAAATTTCGTATCGATGATATGAGAAATGAGACCTAGTTCCCTAACGGATAACTTTGGGGTTATATTTACCAAACAATTTACGATAGAAATCCAGATAGGGTCCTCTGGAGCGCAATTCGCAAGTGCTTTGAATCTTTCTGCAATTTCAATGTTATTCGTCATGATTTAACCTCGTGGTACAATATAGGGGAATTTAGCTAAATAAGGGACAATTCTCTTGTCCTGGTTAAGATAGTAAACTGACTCAGCATTAAAGGTAAGATTAAACTCTCAACTTTCGACAATTATTTTATTTATGTTTTCACGAAGAACTTTGGATAGCTCTATCTCTGCCTGAACTTCTTTACTCATTCCTTTTATTCTATTCACCCTGAGACCATCCGGGATAGGTATCAATTCGACAGCATATATTCTTGTGTCGTTTTTGATCAGGTATAAAATTTGAATCTCGCCACTAACCACTTTACTAGCAAGTCTTTTGATATCATAGGTGAATATTTCATCGAGCAATTTACAAGAGTCATAGAGATCATGAGACATGGATGGTACTTCGATTTCAAATTCAAGAATATTTTTACCTTGAAGGTAGCTTATCTTTTGATCAAGAGAACGATTTGTATTTCGTAGCTGAGCAACATATCTTTGGAAGGCGTCGTGAATTTCTCCAAAAGACTGTGCGCTCTTTGGAATTAAGACTTTGAGGTTTTCTGATTTAGAGTTTTGATCAATAAGTGCAAAGATGTCATAGACCATCTTTTCATGTGCTGAAGTGATGAGATCAAAGACTCTTATCTGATCTACTCCCTGAAATAAGAAATCAAAGGTAAGCGGATCTAGCTGGTCTATAACACTACGATCGATAGCTTTGGAATGATCCATCTCAAAGATAAGATCTATATTCAATTTTTCAAAATCATAAACCTGGCGCAAAAAGTAAAAGTTGTTGAGAAAATTTACCCCGTATTTGTGGGTTGCAGATTCAACTCGTTTCAAAAGATCTTTGGAAAACATAGGCCCGGTGAGGTCTT